>CACZSJ010000149.1 GCA_902783825.1 Oscillospiraceae bacterium
ACGTATAGAGGTTTTTCATGGCTATCACAAAAACAGATTTCATGCGCGGCATGCAGTGCCCCAAGATGCTTTGGCTGGACAAGCATATGGATAACATATTGCGTCATCTTTTGGGCACTTTTGCCGACGCAATTCGCGCAGCGAGCGCCGAGGCAAAGGCGCTTGTAGCCATCAAGCTCAAGCTGGCACAGTGACGCAATTCGTTTGGCGAGCGCTGAGCGAGGCGCGTCTTTTCGCTTGCATTTCCCGGCTGAAATCTTTGCTGGACGTCTCCCCGCGGCGCGTATACCCTTGACGGACGGCGGATGGTTTCGCTATAATGTGTGTGATATTTCATCCCATATTCCGCTGTTTTTTGGGGGATGGAGAGATTGGAGGAAAAACAATGAAGAAAAACAAGAAAGTATTTCTGGCACTGGCAATCCTGCTTGTGCTGGTGGTGGCGCTGTTTTTGGTTTGGCAGGTGGGCAGACCCGCGGCGCAGGCAGGGGACAAGCTGATTGTCCTGGAAGTTGTCCATAAGGACGGCAGCAGCAAGGAATTCAACATATCGACAGACGCGGAGAATCTTCGCGGAGCGCTGGAGCCGGAAGGTCTCATCGCCGGAACGGAGAGCCAGTTCGGCCTGTATGTGCTGACTGTGGACGGAGAGACGGCGGATGATACGCAGCAGGAGTGGTGGTGCTTCACCCGCAATGGAGAGATGCTGCCGACAGGGGTGGACGATACCATGATCGCGGATGGGGAGCATTATGAAGCAAGCCTCAAGATCGGATGGTAAGCTGACGGTTAGGGAGCTTTGTCTGCTGGCGTTAATGGCCGCGCTGATTTTCGCGGTAAAGTTTGCGCTGGCTTCGCTTCCGAACATCAACCTCAACGCGCTGTTGATCATTCTGACCGTGGTCTTCTTCGGCTGGCGTGCGCTGTACACGGTTTATGTATACGTTCTGCTGGAAGGCCTGGTCTTTGGCTTCAGCATCTGGTGGATCGGATATCTCTACGTGTGGGCGGTGCTGGTGCTGATTGCCATGCTGCTTCGCAAGAACGAATCCAGCGTGATTTGGGCGGTTGCCGCGGGGCTGTACGGCCTTTGCTTCGGTCCGCTGATGTATCTGGAATACTTTGCGATTCTGGGCGGCTGGAAAGGCTTTTTTGCCATGTGGGTGGCAGGGATCCCCTATGATTTGCTCCACGGCGGCTGCAATTTCGTTACGGTGCTGCTGCTGTTTCGCCCGCTGTACGCGGTGCT
The DNA here is from genome assembly GCA_902783825.1 of Oscillospiraceae bacterium. Classification (GTDB taxonomy): domain Bacteria; phylum Bacillota; class Clostridia; order Oscillospirales; family Oscillospiraceae; genus Limivicinus. Next base: position 1,250 of record CACZSJ010000149.1, read on the forward strand.
GGATCGGCTGGTAAACGGCCTGGAGCGGGAAGCACCGTGAACAAGGAGCGGAAAACATGTTTGAACTGGTACAGATCGGCGAGAACAGCTTTTATATTGAGAGCCCCGCGAAGATCGGGCTGATCCGCCTGGAGGGCAATCAGGTGTGTCTGATCGACAGCGGCAACGACAAGGACGCCGGGCGAAAGCTGCGGCAGATTCTGGATAAAAACGGTTGGAAGCTGACGGCCATCTACAACACCCATTCCAACGCGGATCACATCGGCGGGAACCGCTATCTGCAGGCGCAGACCGGCTGCAAGGTGTTTGCGCCGGGAATCGACTGCTGCTTTACGCGGCATCCGGTGCTGGAGCCGGCCTTCTTGTACGGCGGTTATCCCTGCAAGGATCTGCGGCATAAATTCCTGATGGCGCAGGAGAGCGACGCGGCGTATCTGACCCAGGCATGTCTGCCGGAGGGCGTTGCCATGATCCCGTTGCCGGGGCACTATTTCGACATGGTGGGCTTTCGGACGCCGGACGACGTGGTCTTTCTGGCAGATTGCCTGTCCAGCCGGGAGACGCTGGAGAAATACCAGATCGGCTTTGTTTATGACGTGGCGGCCTATCTCGACACCCTGGAGCGGGTCAAGACCATGGAGGCAAGCTGCTACGTGCCGGCGCACGCCGCTGTCACGGAGGATATCGCGCCCCTGGCCCAGTACAACCTGGACAAGGTGTGGGAAATCGCGGAGCGGATTTTGCAGCTGTGCGAAAAGCCCCGGTGCTTTGAAGAGATTCTCCAGGCGCTGTTTCGGACCTATCGGCTGGAAATGAATTTCGAGCAGTATGTGCTGGTGGGAAGCACGGTGCGCTCCTATCTGGCCTGGCTGAAGGACGGCGGCAAGCTGGGGGTGAGCTTTGAAGACGGCATGCTGTTGTGGCGTCGGCTTGTCTGAGGCGGCCGCAGCGAAACAGATGAGACAAAGAAGAAGCCTGACCCGGCGGTCAGGCTTCTTCTTTGAGTTTTTCCAGCAGACGCTGCAGCGCCTGCGCCCGATGGCTGATGCGGTTTTTTTCCTGGGGACTGATCTGGGCGGAGGTACAGCCGTAGTCCGGCAGATAAAACAGGGGATCGTAACCGAAGCCGTTGCTGCCGGCCTCTTCCCGGGCGATCTGCCCGTACAGGTAGCCCTCGGCTTCCAGCACACAGCCGTCCGGTTTGGCCAGGGCGATGGCGCAGACATAGTGCGCGTCCCGGTTTTCACAGTCGCGCAGCTTTTCCAGCAGGAGCCGGTTGTTGGCGGGATCGTCTCCGTGCCGTCCGCAAAAGCGGGCCGAAAAGATCCCCGGCGCTCCGTCCAGCGCGTCCACGCACAGGCCGCTGTCGTCGGCCAGAGCGCAGCAGCCGGACAGCTCCATGATTTCCCGGGCTTTCTTGACCGCGTTTTCCATAAAGGTGCTGCCGTCTTCCACGGTCTCGTGGTCAATGCCGGCCTCCCGCAAGGAGAGAATTTCCTCAAAACAGTCTCCCAGAATCGCTTTGATTTCCGTGAGCTTGTGGGCGTTGTTGGATGCGATGATCAGCTTCATGGACGAATCCCTGCTTTCTTCTTTTTTTGAGAGGGTACCACGGCGGGGGATGGATGTCAAGCGCGCTTGACAAGACAGCGGCTGCTTCTTATAATCAAGGCATTTGCAGGCCCGATCCTGCGTGAAGGGAGGAGAGCGGAGCATGACGAAGCAACAGCAGCGCCGAGAGGCCGAAGCCGCCCGTGCGGCGCTGGATCCCAGGGAGCGGCAGGCAGCCAGTCAGGAGATTTGCCGTCAACTGCTATGCCTGCCGGAGCTGCAGGGCGTATCCTGTGTGTTCAGCTATCGGGCGATGGAGCAGGAGGCGGATGCCTCCATGCTGCACGAATGGCTGCAGGAGCGGGGGGTGCGCCTGGCTTTCCCTCTATGCCTTCCCGGGGGGGAGATGGAAGCCCGGGTACCCGGCGGATGGAAACGGGGCGCCTACGGGATATGGGAGCCGGATCCGGCGCTTTCGCCGCTGCTGGCCCCGGAAGAGATCCAAGTGGCGCTGGTTCCCTGTGTGGCCTTTGACCGACAGAACCGACGGCTGGGCCATGGCGCGGGGTATTACGATCGCTATCTGCCTCGCTGCCCACAAGCGCTGACTGTGGCGCTGGCCTTTGAGGCGCAGAGGCTGGAGCGGCTGGTGTGCCAGCCCCATGATCGGATCATGGATCTGGTGGTCACAGAGCGGGGCGTGTACCGGAAATAGCGCGGGATACAAAGGCAGCCCGACGGAAAACCGTCGGGCTGTTGCTTATGTGGAAAGGATCTCGACCTGACACATGCGCATGGCATCCAGCGCCTTGCTGTGGCTCTCCGGCGTAACGCCGGCACAGCAGGAAGCGTCCACCAGGATAGGCACCTCCGGCAGCTGCGCCTTGAGCAGCAGCGCGTTGGAAATCACGCAAATATCGGTGCATAGGCCGATCAGGGTGATCTGGCGGATGGGATCCTGCCGGTTGGCCGCGTCCAACAGGGCTGCCAGCTGGGGGGAGCCGAAGCTGGGCTTGTCCACCAGGACGCCCTCAGCGCAGAAGTCCCGAAGCTGGGGGATAATTTCCCAGCCGGGGCTGCCCTGAATGCAGTGGGGGACGGGCAGCTTGGATCCTTCCTGGGTTTGCAGGTAGTCCGGCTGGTGGGTATCCCGGGTGAAGAAAACCCGCTCACCCCGGCGCAGCGCCTGCGCCACCCGATCCACCACCTGCGGGACGATTGCCACGGCTTCCGCCGTGCCCAAAGCACCGTCCACAAAGTCTGTTTGCATGTCCACGACCACAAGGATATCCTGCATAGCGTATCCTCCTCAGCGATTCCGGGGCGGGATGATTTCGATCCAGTATCCGTCCGGATCTTCGATAAAGTAAATGCCCATGGCGGGATTCTCAAAGCAGATGCAGCCCATGGCCTCGTGCCTGGCGTGAGCGGCGTCCATATCGTCCGTCTCAAATGCCAGATGGTATTCCGCTTCGCCCAAATCGTAGGGCGCTTCCCGATCACGCAGCCAGGTCAGCTCCAGCTGAAAGTCGCTGCGCCCGTCGCCCAG
>CACZSJ010000150.1 GCA_902783825.1 Oscillospiraceae bacterium
GGCGGCGGCTTCGGCCTCGCGGTCGGCGCAGCGCTGGCGGCTCGTTATCAAAAGACCGGCGCGATCTCTGTCGTGTTCTTCGGTGATGGCGCATCCAACCGAGGCACGTTCCATGAGGCGGCCAACATGGCGGCGGCATGGCATCTGCCGGTGATCTTTGTCTGCGAAAACAATGGGATCGCCTGCTCCACGCCGCATAAGACCGGCGGACAGCAGGCAGTAATGGATCTGTCCAAGCGCGCGCTTGGCTACGGTATGGACAGCTATGTAGTCAATGGAAATGACTTCTTTGAAGTCTACGACGGAATGCAGCGCCTTGCCAAGCGTGCTCGCAATGGCGAGGGTAATTGCTGTGGCTTCCTTGAATGCCAGACACATCGTCCTTTCGGCCACATCGTAGGGGATGGACAGCGCTACCGTGATCCGGCATTGGCAAAGGCTCGCTGGGAAGCGGACGACTGCATTAAGAACTTTGAACGCCGTTGCCTGAAGTCTGGCTGGCTGGAGCAGGCTGATTTTGACGCTGTGCAGACAAAGGTCGACGCTATGATCGAAGAGGCGAAGCAATTTGCCATTGACAGCCCGTATCCCGATGCTTCGGAGCTGTTTACGGATATGTACGACTAAGGGGGGACGGAACATGAGCATTAAGACATATAAGCAGGCAACTTGGGAAGCGATGAAAGAGGAGATGCTCCGCGACCCGTCCGTTTACGCGATGGCGGAGGACATCATCGGGAACGGTGGCTCCATGGGTCATTATATTGGTCTCGGCGAGGCCGTCGGCGATCGAAGCCGTGTGCTTGACGCACCGATCTCCGAGACTGCTATTGTGGCAAGCGCCGTCGGCGCGGCCTTGGCGGGAATGCGTCCTGTCATTGATATGCGCTTCTCTAACTGCCTTCCCGTATGCATGGATGAGCTGACCAATCAGGCAGCGAAGTCTCGCTATATGTTTGGCGGACAGGGTAAGGTGCATATGGTCGTGCGTTGTCCCGACGGTATCCTGAAGATGCAGGGCGCACATCATACCGACTGTCTGGAGGCGTGGTTTGCGCATATGCCCGGCCTACAGGTAGTCATTCCCTCCAGCCCTGCCGAGGGCAAGGGCCTGCTCAAGACTGCCATTCGCAACGACAATCCGGTCATGTTCTTTGAGCATAAGACGCTCTTTAAAATGGAGGGCGAGGTGCCGGACGAAGAGTACACCATTCCCATCGGTAAGGCACGTATCGCCCGTGAGGGGAAGGACGTCAGCATAGTGGTCTACGGCGTTATGGTCAGTCGTGCGCTGACGGCGGCAGAGGAGCTTGCCAAGGAGGGCATTGACGCAGAGGTCATCGATCTGCGGACTGTGTCCCCGTGGGATAAGGAGACGGTCCTTGCGTCGGTCAAAAAGACCGGCCGCGTCGTTGTCGCGCATGAGGCAGTTAAGCAGTGCGGTTTCGGTGCAGAGCTCTCTGCCACAATTGCGGAGGAGGCGTTCTCTAACCTAAAAGCACCTATTGTTCGTATCGGTGCGCCGTTTGTTCCCATCCCGATGACTCCGCATCTGGAGGATATGTGCCGCACGCTGCCCAAGGATATTGTGGCGGCTGTAAAACAGGCTGTAGGAAAATAAAGAGACTGAAATGATCGGCATTTTCAGCAGACGGGCTGGGAGTGTGGTCGGACAGAGAGGAGAACAAGATGGAAGAGAAAACAAGAGTGAAGGTCGTTCCTGCTGAGGCTGGGCGGGTTGCTATGGCTCGCTTGCAGCGTGATACCGATTTGGTTACGGGTATTATCGAGGTTTGCCGTGAAGCCGGCTTTGAAATGGCCGCTTCACAACTGATCATTGGCAGCCTGCGTCGTGCGGAAATTTCTTGGACCCGTCCGAGCGATAAGACGAAGAGAGGCTCTGAGCGGACGCCTGCCATGCCGATTGCCGGCCCATTGGAACTGATCTCAGCACAGGCAGAGGTCTGCCTGACGGATCCGGAGCGCCCGGTATTTCATGTACATGGCGTTGTAACCGATGCGGACGGTAAGGCCTGGGGTGGGCACTTCTTCAAGGGCGGAAACCCAGTTCATGCCACAGTCGACATTGTCATGAATGAGATCAAGGGCGGTTATATGAAATGGACACAGGATGATGAAATTGACCTTGAGCTGCCCGTTCCATACAGCAAATAATAAAGAAAGCGGCCTCCAAACCGAACAGGGGGGGCGGAGGCCGTTTCTTGTACCGCTTACGGACGGAGTTGAGAGACGGAGCTATTCATAGCACGACTTTTATTTTCATGTAGCATGGTCATTCGCTCACGCAGGATGCGGACATGGTGTCTGGACTCAGCCTCTGCTGTGTCACCGTCACCCGCAATCACGGCACGGCAGATTGCGCAATGTTCTTCGTGTGCGGTCCGGACACGCATATCATCCTGTTTGAAGCTGTCATAAGTGAAGAGGGATATCTGATTTTCATAGTTTATGGCAAGTCGAGCGAGCAAAGGCCTTTTTGATGCTTCGAAAATTGCATAATGGATCACAGTAGCAATCTCATGATGAGCGTATATATCACCGCTTTCAATCGACATACGTGAGCGTTCCATAATTTGATTAAGCTTTTCGATGTCTTCTGCGGTCCGGTTTTGCGCAGCGAGCCGACTGCACATACCATCTAATGCTTCGCGAATATAAAGAATGTCAAGCACTTTATCGAGCTCCGGCAGAGCGACATAGATACGCTTGTTGTCCCGTTTTTCCAGAAAACCCTCTGTTTCAAGACGTTTGATAGCGCTCCGTACAGGAGAACGGCTCATGTTCAGCTGGGATGAAATATACTCTTCTACGACTTGATAACCAGGAGGAAAGATGCCGGTGAGAATTGCATTGCGTAGCTCTCGGTACGCAATGGCTTCATAAGATGTTTTTTTCGGCTGCTTGTCTTGCGAGGCTTCAGAAAGATTCATAATAAGACTCCCTGTGTGGTAGATGTAAAAAAAATACAATAAAAAAACAAATTTGTCAACATGATCTGTATACAAAACAATGAAATACGACTATAAAATTGACACATTGCACTTAAAACGAAGAGAAACATTGAGCAATGTGGAGAAAAGCTTCCGGAATAAAGAAATACTGTTGAAAAAAATGTAAAATCGTGTAAAATAAAATGTATACAAAATAGCATTTTACTTTGGACTCAAAAAAACGAGATTTATAAATGAATGAAGGGGTGTATAAGCTATGAAACGAGTTGCCGTGGTTTCCGGCGGCGCAGATGGAATCGGCAAGGAGGTTGTTCTGGAATTCCTGGATGCGGGTTTTGCTGTTGCTGCCTTTGACATTAACGATGAAAAGCTGGCGAAGGTCAGCGAGGAATTGAAGGATAGGGATTTTATTGGCATTCATTGCAACGCGATTGAAGAGGAGTCCGTTCAGAAAGCATTCTCTCAGGTAATGGAGCACTATGGCAGGGTTGATGCGCTGGCCAATATCGCAGGCGGGTCGCTGGCAATTTCCCAGCCGGTCGATGAGATCAGTCTGGATGGCTGGGAAAAGGTGATTGCCCTGAATATGCGATCGGTATTTCTCTGCACACGTGAAGCGGTTAAGGTCATGCGTAAACAGCAGTATGGAAGAATCGTAAGCCTGTCCTCCATGGCGGGAAGGAGCCGTAGTGTGTTTGGCGGCGCACCCTATGCTGCAGCAAAAGCAGGTGTGATCGGCTTTACACGTCAGTGCTCCAAGGATATGGGGCCTATCGGTGTGACGATCAATGCAGTCGCTCCCGGCACCGTGATGAGCGGTGATCGAATCAGCGGTTTCTGGGCAAATAAGAGCGAAGAGGACAAAGCGTTCTTCTTCAAATCCAATCCTTCCGGCCGCCTTGGCGTACCGAAGGACATTGCCCGTACGATCGTTTTCCTGTGCCACGAGGATGCCTCTTACATCAATGGCGCGGTAATTGATGTCAACGGCGGTATGTGGGTCGGCTGATATGGCGGGAAGTTTGGATATTGTCATCCAAAACGGCAGGGTCATTGATCCGGCGGCTGGAATTAATGAAATCTGTTCCGTAGGGATTGAGGGAGCTAAGATCGTTGATATTTCCGCAGGACATCTGGATGGAAAGTATACAATCAACGCAGATGGCTGCATTGTGACGCCGGGGCTGATTGACTTCCATACGCATCTTTTTGAAGGAGGAAGCCTGTATGGTATTCACCCCGATTGCTTGCTTTCTCAAGGGGTTACAGCAGCAGTAGATGCGGGAACTAGTGGTTCCGCAGGTTTTGAGGCGTTTTATCGCTCCATTATACAAAACAGTATTCTGACGGTCAAGGCGTTTATCAGCTTGGGGGCAACGGGACTGTGTGACCCAAAGCACCACCAAAGCTATGAAAAGTCTGGCGTAAATCTTGAACGGCTGCGGACGCTCAAGGAAAGATATTCCGATACAGTCTTGGGAATAAAGGTCGCTATGAGCCGGCATGACGTGGGAGAACTGGGCCTGGAACCGCTTCTGACGGCTGTGGAAACAGCGGAGTGTCTGGGACACGATATGCGCGTTTGTGTGCATAGCACGGACCCGCCATGCAGTAGCGAAGAGCTACTATCAGTACTCCGCAAGGGTGATATTCTTTGCCACTGCTACCATGGTACAGGGCCCTGTATCCTTGACGAGAAAGGCTATGTGCGTGAGGCTTATCGTGATGCGCGCCGCCGTGGAGTTGTTTTTGATATGGCAAACGGGATAAATCATTTTTGCCATGAAAGTGCGCTTGGCGCGATCCGTCAAGGATTCCTGCCGGATGTTATTTCTAGTGATATGGTGAGCTTTGCGTATGGTATTTCTCGGAGAAACAGGAGTTTGCCTTATGTGATGTCCAAGCTTATGGCTATGGGAATGGAACTGACCGACATTATTCGCGCAGTAACTCAGACGCCAGCAGAGCTGATGGGAATGAGCAAAGAAATTGGTACGTTAATGACCGGTGCATGGGCAGATGTGGCGATTTTGCGTGTGGAAAATTGCCCTGTTGTATTTGAAGATGCGAAGATGCAGACATACCGTGGTGAGACATTGCTTTGTCCTCAAATGACGATCAAGAATGGACAGGTCGTGTTTTTCCAAAATAAATTTAACTTAAATTGAAAAGGAGAACCTACCGATGAAAAAGCTGTTATCCCTTGTTTTGGCAGTTGCTATGCTCCTAAGCCTGTGTGCATGCGGGAGCAAGGAACCGACCTCTAACCCCGGGGCGACCGATGACGAAAGCGGCATTGCTCCCTTAAACATTACATTTAATGTTGCGGTCAGCGGTGAAATGTACGATGCAATGACCAATAAGTTTGCTGAGCGTTGTAAGGAACTGTCCGATGGTGCGATTACGGTTCAGACTGTTGCAGCTGGCACACTGGGCTCTGCCCGAGAGGTCGTTGAGGCCTGCCAGTTAAATTCGGTTAATATGATCTGGGCGGCGGATTCGGAGCTGGATCAGGTTGTTGGTAATCTTTCTTGGGCGTGGCTCCCGTATACGGTCACAAACTATGAACAGGCTGACGAGTATTACAATGAGGGCTGGATCGACGAAGCGATTGCGGAAATATGTGCCGAGGCTGGTATCACCTGCGTTGCAGGCTCTGAAAATGGCACCCGTCTAATGTGCACAAAGGGCGTCATTGTTGATTCGATTGATAAGATGAAGGGCTTGAAGGTGCGTGTGCCGGAGCAGGCACCGCTGGTCCGCTTCTATAGTCTTTGCGGTTCTCTGCCCTCCACCATTACTGCAAGCGAGTCTTTCTCCGCGATGCAGCAGGGTACGGTTGATGGTTCGGACAATACGCTTGTGAATTTGAACAACCTGGGCTTCTTCGACATTGTTGATTGCATTACTGCTCTGAACTATCAATATTCCTCTGCGAAGATTTGTGCCAACAAGGCCTGGTATGATGCTTTGAGCGACGCGCAGCGCGAAGTGATTGAGCAGGCGGCTGCCGAAGCCGGCTTGCTGCTGAGAGATTGGATCCGCGATAATGAGGCACAGCTCTTTGAAAAGGCAGAGAGCATGAACATTACGGTAGTGAATCCTGACGAAGCGTTTCAGGCTGAGCTGAAGAAGGCGGCTTCTGTGATGTGGGAAGAGGCTTACGGCGATTATCCCGAAGAGTATCACCACTATATTGACAAGATGATCGAGACCTTCGGCAACTAATAATTGGGAAAGCAGGTGCGGGAGGAATCGAATACCCATTTTTCCCGTACCTGTTGAAGTTTAAAGAAGGAAGGAGAGAA
>CACZSJ010000151.1 GCA_902783825.1 Oscillospiraceae bacterium
GGCCATTGGGATGTCGGCGGCGAATCTGCCGGGGATCCAGAGAGAGCTGCGCACCGTGCGGGCGGATCTGGAGGCTTCCCGGGAAGAGATGCCCGTGATTCCCCTGAGCAAGGAGGGGAAGAACGTGGTCATCTTGATGATGGATCGGGCCATTGGCTATCTGGTGCCCTTCCTGATGGAGGAAAAGCCGGAGCTCAAGGAACAGTTTGCTGGCTTTACCTTTTATCCCAACGCCGTATCTTATGGCTCATCCACCAATGTGGGCACGCCCGCCCTGTTTGGCGGCTACGAATATCGGCCCACGGAGATCAACAAACGGAAAGACGACTCTCTCAAGACCAAGCAGAACGAGGCACTGCGGCTGATGCCGGTGCTTTTTGACGAGGCGGGCTATGAGGTGACCGTTTGCGATCCCAGTTACGCCGGGTACAAGGGCTTTCCCATGGATCTGAGTATTTACGACGATCATCCCAACATTCATGCCTATATCACGCGTGGGAAATTTCATGTGGACATGGATTTGGACGAGGCGGAGGAGCGGTCTCTCAACCGCAACTTTTTCTGTTTCAGCATCTACAAGATTGCGCCTTTGATCTGCCAGCCCAGTCTGTATACCCGCGGCCTGTACAACGAGGCGGACGCCCTGGCCGGCGCCAGAGCCAGCGCGGGCGCGGCCAAGCAGACTATGGACGGGCTTTCCAAAGCCACCGGCATGACCAGCCGGTTTCAGGAATATTACGCGGTGCTGAAGAATCTTGCCCAGATTACGGATGTTCGGGAAGAGGACAAGGGCTGTTTCCTGATGCTCTGCAACGAGACGACCCACGACGGAACCCTGGTGCAGATGCCGGACTATACGCCCGCTTTCAAAGTGGACAACACCGAATACGATGCGGCGCATCCCGTCCGCTATGCAGAAGATGGCAGGGAGCTGGTTCTGGGAACCACGGTACAAATGAGCCAGTATCACGTCAATATGGTGGGGATGCTGGAGCTGGGCAACTGGTTTGACTATCTGCGGGAAAACGGCGTCTATGACAATACCCGGATCATCATCGTCTCGGATCACGGCTATCGACTGGGGTACGAGGAAATGAAGTTCGGGGAGGAAAAGTGGGAAGACGCCACCCAGTACAACTGCATCCTTATGGTCAAAGACTTTGATGCCGAGACGTACAGCACGGACTGGCAGTTTATGACCAATGCGGATGTGCCGCTGATGGCCTTTGAGGGCCTGATCGAGAATCCGGTCAACCCCGCGACGGGAAAAGCCGTGGAGGACACGGCCAAACAGGATCCGGAGCACGAGCTGCAATTTGCGGTGCTCTGGGATATTGCCAAGAACCATGACAACGTGTTCAAGCCCGGGCAATGGGTTTCGGTGCACGATGACATTTACAACATGGCCAACTGGCGCTATCTTGGCGAATATTGAGCAAGAGACAAAACGATGCAGGCGCAAGCGCCTGGAGAGAGTGGGAAGCGAAACTTGACAGTGACAAAGAAGAACAGAGCCTATTTCAGACTGCAGCACATAAGTAAATATCGGTCAGAGCTGTATGGGATCAGCATTGTATGGATCATGCTGTTTCACAACAGGGCGAGTTATCCCGGGTGGCTCAACTGGCTGCTGCCATACGGGAGCATCGGATGTGAAATGTTTCTGTTTGTTTCCGGCATTTCCCTGTACTATGCCATGCAGAACAGACCCAGCCTTGCCCGCTACGGGGAGCGCCGGATGCTTCGGCTGTTGATTCCCTTGTGGGTTGTGAGCTTATGGGAATGGATCTATCTGCTGCAAGCAGGGGAAATCCGCTTTTTGCAGCTGGTTTCCCGGATGACGCTGTTGGACTTTTGGATGACGGGAAGACAGCAGGCGTGGTTTTTGGCCCTGCTGCTGGTAGCGTATCTGCTCTATCCGTATCTGTACAGCTTTATGTACGAGGGACGTGGCTCTGTGGCGCTGCGTGCTGCGTTGTTGGAGTTTTTGACGGTGGGCGTGATTCTGATGATTTATCACTTGACCCCCGCCTATTACGGGATGATCGAGATCGCATTGACCCGGTTTCCTGTATTTGTTTTGGGCGCAGCCTTTGGGCGAGTGGTCTATGAAGGCAGGCGCATCCCTGGCCGACCCTGGCTTCTGCTGGGCCTGCTGCTGGTGGCGGCGGTCAGCTTCTGGGTGTTGAATGAATACCTCCCAAACGGGGCGATGCTGGAGCGGCGGCTGTTCAACCTGGTTCCGGGCGTGACGCTGGTGCTGCTGTTTAGTCAGCTGTTTGGCAAAACCAGAGGGCTGGTCAACCGCATTTTCGCGTTTTTTGGCAATATGAGCGTTGAACTGTATCTGCTGCATTTGATGGGGCGGCGGCTTTTGCCGACCACGGGCTTTTATGACCAAAGCAAGCATCTGCACTATTTTGCAATGCTAGGCGCGGCGGTGGTGTTGGCCTGGGTTCTGTCAAAGCTGGACAAAGCGATCGCCGGCAGGGTCAGCCGGTTGCTGGATTGAAAACCGGGAGAATCCTGTAGAGGAGAAAGTCGGAAGAATTCAGGCTTGTGCGAATGCGCGGCTTGTGCTACTATAAAATGGAAACAGTTGCGGCAGTTTCGGCTGGCGGACGGTTCTGGGCTCTTCCCGGAGACACGGCCACCTCTCCGCCGCAGCGGATATGGCATTTCATCGTGTGCCGCGCCAAATCAGACAGACGCGAGGGCACGTTCCAATTCGCATGGGAAAGGACGAAAAGCATGAACATTGCATTGATTATTGCCGGAGGATCCGGAAAACGGATGGGCCAGGACATTCCCAAGCAA
>CACZSJ010000152.1 GCA_902783825.1 Oscillospiraceae bacterium
ATGAGCTTAAGGGTTTCAAGGCCGAAGTAATCGTCAATGTCTCTGCCATTGACGGTGATGACGCCGCTGCCGCTGGGAATCAGATGGACGCGGGCAACGGAGGACTTTCTGCGGCCGGTGCCGTACATATAGGGCTTCTTGGTCTTGTAAGTTGCCATGTTTCTTTACCTCCTCTTAGCGATCCCAAACTTCGGGCTTCTGGGCCGCATGGTCGTGCTCGGCGCCGGCAAAGATCCGCAGACGCTTGAGCTGCCACTGGGCGATGGTGTTCTTCTGCAGCATGCCGCGAACAGCCAGGCGCATCGCCAGCTCGGGCTTGTTGGCCATCAGGTGCTTGTACTGGGTCTCCTTCAGGCCGCCGGGATAACCGGAGTGGGTGCGGTAATACTTCTGCTCCAGCTTTTTGCCGGTGAGAACCGCGTCCTTGGCGTTGATGATGATCACGTAGTCGCCGCAATCCACGTGGGGAGTGTAATCGGTCTTCAGCTTGCCGCGCAGCAGATCGGCAGCCAGTGCAGCGGTCTTGCCCATGGGCTTTCCGGCTGCGTCAAGGATGTACAATTTGCGATCAACGGTCTCCTTGGTGAGCATGGTAGTGGACATAGTTTTTGCCTCCATATACGATGAAATGTTTTGACAATTCATGCGCCTGTTGCTAAACTGTAACCGTGGCGCGCCCTATCTTTATACCACAGGCGTCTGGGCCTGTCAACAAGTATTTTAATTTTGATTTTCAATGCTCGTATTTTCTCTTAAAATCTCTTGATATCTCCCAAATTCTAAAAACGATTTTGCTTTTTTCGAGGTGTTTGCATGGATAAGCTGCTCAACGAGTTTACCGGCACCGTACGGCGGGCCGTGGACGACTACCAGATGATTCTCCCCGGGGACCGGATCGCCGTGGGCGTATCCGGCGGCAAGGACAGCATGCTTCTGCTGTTGGCGCTGCACCATCTGCAGGGCTACTACCCTGTTCCATTTCACCTGGAAGCCGTCACCATTGAGCTGGGCTTTCCGGGGATGGACTTCGCGCCGGTAGACGCCCTCTGCCGGGAGCTGGAAATCCCCTATACCTGCCTGAAAACGGACATCAAAGAAGTGGTCTTTGATATCCGGCAGGAGTCCAACCCCTGCTCCCTCTGCGCCAAAATGCGCCGGGGCGCGCTGAACAATCTCCTACGGGAACGGGAGCTGAACAAGCTGGCGCTGGGGCATCATTTTGACGACGCCGTGGAGACCTTCATGATGAGTCTGCTCTTTGAGGGTCGGATCAGCTGTTTCCGGCCGGTGACCTTTTTGGATCGCTCCGGTATCACCCAGATCCGTCCGCTGATTTACGCCGGGGAGCAGAAAATTGCCAATCTGGCCCGGGATCTGCAGGTACCCATTGTGGACAACCCCTGCCCCCAGGACAAAAACAGCAAACGCTATGAGATCAAAAGCCTGCTGAAAAGCATGGGGGAAGACTATCCGGATATGAAGTCGAAAATCTTCGGCGCCATGCAGCGTCTGCCTCTGGCAGGCTGGGATCCGGCGCCGCCAAGCCGATGATTTTCTTCTGCCTTTTGCGCAGCAAAACCGCCCGGTCTACAGACCGGGCGGTTTTCATGCTTGTTGTGTGTTGGCGTTTCCTCAGGCCTCGCCGCGCTCGCGCAGGGCGTCCTTGCGGGAAATGTTCCAGCGGCCGCGCTCGTCCACGCCGGTGAACTTGACCCAAGTCATGTCCCCCACGTTCAGCACGTCTTCCACCTTCTCGGTGCGCTTGAACTCCAGGTCCTTGATGTGGCACATGGCGTCCTTTCCGGGGGCCAGCTCCACGAAGGCGCCCAGGTTGGAGATCACGCGCTTGACCTCGCCGTAGTACAGCGCGCCCACTTCCGGCTCGAAGACGATGTCTTCGATGGTCTTGCGGGCGGCCCGGCAGGCCTCGATGTCGGAGGAGGCGATGAAGATGGTGCCGTCGTCGTTGATGTCGATCTTGCAGCCGGTGTCGGCGGTGATCTTC
>CACZSJ010000153.1 GCA_902783825.1 Oscillospiraceae bacterium
CAAACGGCCAGGCGCACCGCCAGATACATCAGATCCAGGGTGCCGGCGCTGAGATACTCCGCGTCCCGGGCAACTGCGTCGTCCCGGGTGCGGGCGCGGGCGCTGAAGTCCCGATTGACCAGGATGTCCTCATAGCGTCCGCCGGTGACCATGGACATATACTGGGCGGCTACACGCCCCAGCTCTGGGGAGAAGCGGCTTTGAATCTCCGTGTCCGCATCTCGCAGGGCGTCGATGGCCACGGCAATGGCGTCGTATTCAGCCTGCAGCAGATCATGCTGCTGGCGCATCCAGCTGAGGCTGCTGGACAGCACCAAAGGATCGCCCATGGCGGACAGGCGGCCGTTGAGATTGGCGATTTGCGCGGAGAGCCGCTCCGTGTCCGCCCGGGCGGCGGTCAGCTTCCGGCTCAGCCGGGCGGCCTCCGAGTCGCCGCCGGTGAAGTCCAGATCTGCGATGGCGGTCTCCTCCAGCTTGCGCTGCTGTGCGCGGAGGGTTTCAAAACGCTGGCGGCTGGCCTGCTCGGCCTGCTCGGCTTCCGTGATGGCATCGGCCAAGTTTCGATACTCCTCCCGGACGGCCAAAATCCCCTCCGGAGCGGCGGTGCCGTATTTTTTCAGGATCTGCCGCTGCCGCTCCTGGGCGCGCATGGCGGTCTGCCGCAGTCGGGAATAACGCAGCATCAGCACAATGGCGACCAGGCACAGAAGGCCGGACAGCACGATCATCGGCAGAAGCTGTGTGTAGGTATAGACCACGGCTGCTGCCAGGGCCAACAGGAAGCACAGCAGCGCCGGCAGCAGCAGACGGCTGGTTTTCTGCTCGCCTCGCAGCGCCTCGTATTCCTCCAGATCCGCCGCTACCTGGTCTTCCAGGTCCTGCCGGGATCGGTCGCCGAAGCGAGTCTGCCGCAGGCTGTGCCGACGTGCGTCCAACTCCGCCAGGGTCTGATCATGGGCGTCGCTCTCCCGCTGCACCGCCTCCCGGCCGGCGTTGAGCCGATCCAGGGCGTCCCGCCGCTGCTGGCGGCGGCATTCGGTGACCTGCTCTTCCAGCTGCTCGCAGGCTTGACGAGCCTGCTCCAACTGGGTTTCCAGCTTCTGCACATCCTCCACGGAGGTGCCCATGTCGTCCAGACGGCTTTGGGTTTCATACATCCGGCTCTCCAGCTCCGGCAGCATGCCCCGGCGATTGTAGCGCCGCTTGCGCTGCCAGGCCCGCAGGCGTTCGTCTGCCTCGCTGAAAGAGGTCTGCTCCTCGCCGGTAGAGACGATGGCGCTGATGCGTTTTTCCAGCTCCGGGCTTCCGGTGACCGCCACTGTGCCCTGCTCGATAAAGGCGCTGCGGCGGAACACGTCTTTGGAAACGCCGGTGAGCAGCTCGCCGGCGTTTCTGCCGTTCATCCCCTCCACGGGCACGTTGCTGCCGCTGTAGGTGGCGCTGAACTCCCGCATGGGGGCGTTTTTGGCCTTGGTGCTGCGGGTCAGGGTGATGTCGCAGCGATCGGCGGTCAGCTCCATGGTTCCCTCCATGGGAGCGCCCGACCAGGGGGCGTAGCGCAGCTTGTCCGGCAGATGGCCGGCTCTGCTGCGCTCAGAGCTGTCGATGCCGTAGAGCATGGTGCGGATGAAAGCGCACCAGGTGGATTTGCCGCTTTCGTTGGGCGCGTAGATCACGTTCAGCCCCTCGTGGAGGCTGAGGCTTTCGTTTTCCAGCTTGCCGAAAGAGGCGGTCAGCTTACGGATTTTCATGCTGCACAACCTCCTCTGCATTGTCCATGGCGGCCAGGCCCCAGCGGGCGGCCTGCTCGATGCGGAAACGGTCGGCGTCGTCGCCGGCCGCGTCGTAACGTGCCTTGAGCCGGGTCAGGAACAGCCCGCGCAGGGTATCCTCCCCGGCGCCCTCCCATACGCTGCGGCGCAGACGGGTCTCGTCCCGCATCTGCAGCTCAAAAAACATTTCGGCGAGATTGCTGTGAAGGCGTCGCAGATCCGGCGTATCCTCCGTCTCTCCGGTGAGGATGATGCGGTATACGTCCCGGACGGTGTCGTCGGGAAGCTGGGTGTGAATGGCCAGCAGGGGGTCGGCGCCGGTCACGTCTATCCGAAGCTGTTCGTAGCGGTGGGTGGAGATCACGGCGGTGCGAAGCTGGCAGTCGGTGGGGCTCAGTTCAATGAGATTCACGGTCTTTTCCCCCGTCTCATCGAAGCCGCGACCCTCCGGGCAGCCGGGCCAGGCGTACCAGACGCTGCCGGCTTTTTGCAGGCCGCTGGCCTTGTGGACGTGGCCCAGGGCCACGTAATCCATGCCGCTCTGGGCCAGATCCTCCAGGCTGATGGGATTGTAAGCGGAGTTGCGCACGCCTACGTCCCCGTGCAGGCATAAAATGTTGCGCAGACCCTCCTTGCGCTCGGCGTGAAAGCCGTGGAGCAGGGGGCCGCTCCGATCCTCGGTGAAGGCGGCGCCGTAGACCCGCAGACCCAGCCGGGGCAGGGAGACGAAGCGGATGGCGTTTTCACTGAAGACATGTACATGCTCCGGCAGCTTCAGCCGGGCATAGGGGGATTTGGGGGAGTAGTAATCGTGGTTGCCGGGGGCGATAAACACCGGCGCGTCGATGCTCTGCAGGCTGCGCACCAGCTCGTCGCCGGTTTCGTAGTAGGTGTTGGCGCTGTCCAGCAGATCCCCGCATAGCAGCACCAGATCCACCTGCTCCTGGGCGGCCAGATCCGCCAGGGCGGCCAGCAGCGCACGTTGCTCCTGTCGCCGGATGGCGGCCTTGTTGGCGGGCAGACCCTCAAAGGGCGAGTCCAGATGCAGATCCGCCGCATGCAGAATCTTGATGGTTTTCATGTAAGCCGCACCCCCTCTGCCCGCAGGCATCTTCCGGTATCCGGATCGATTTCAAAAAGACAGCCCTCCAGCTTGGCCGGACCGCCGGCCGCCTCGTAGCGCCGGGGCGGATCCCCCAGAAACTTGCCGATGCTCTGTTCCGGGTCGATACCCAGCACGGACTGGGCCGCGCCGGTCATCCCCAGGTCGGTGATATAGCCGGTACCCTTGGGCAGCACACAGGCGTCCGAAGTCTGCACGTGGGTATGGGTACCCCACACCGCGCTGGCCCGACCGTCCAGCATGTAGCCCATGGCCCGCTTCTCGCTGGTGCCCTCGGCGTGGAAATCCACCAGAATGATCTTCTCCTGAATTTCCTGCATATAGCCGTCGGCAATGACGAAGGGGTTGTCGGTGTTGTTGTCCAGGGTGAAGCGCCCTTGCAGATTCAGCACACACACGTCCCCAAAGGGGGCGTGGTACACGGCGATGCCCCGGCCCGGACACTGGGGGCCGAAGTTGGCCGGACGCAGGATCTTGCGCCGCTCGTCCAGATACGGGCGCAGCTCCGTGCGGGTCCAGGTGTGGTTGCCCAGGGTGATCACATCCGCCCCGGCGCGAAAGATTGCGTCCGCCTGGCGGGGCGTGATGCCAACCACGTTTGCATTTTCCCCGTTGACGACCACAAAGTCGATCTGCTGTTCCTTGCGGTAGTCCCGCAGTTTTTTATCCAGAAAGGCGAGGCCGGGGTCTCCGCAGATATCCCCCACGGCCAGAATTTTCACGCTCATGAAATGGCCTCCTGCTTGCATGCGCTATAGAGATGACTGTATTCTACCACAATTTGCATGCAAGTAGCAATGCAAATCCTGCAAATTGCGGGCATAATACCAATATACACGGCGGCGGGCTCGACCGCCAGCCATGATTTGGGAGGTACGACATGGAAAAAAAGAATCTTTACATGGGAATGGGCATGGGCCTTGCCGCCTGCGGATTGGGCGCGATGCTGCTGCGGCCCCGGAAAAGCCGTAAAATGAAAAGCGCCATGGGCAAAGCGCTGCGCACTATGAGCGAGGTGGCGGACTCGGTATCCGACGCCATGGGCTGGTAAGAGGGAAAAAGTTCAAAAAAGCCCTTGCAATTCTCTCCAAGCTGTGCTAATATAGCAAGGCTTTCAATGAAAGCGGTTTTTGCGCGGTTAGCTCAGCTGGATAGAGCGTCTGGCTACGGACCAGAAGGTCAGGGGTTCGAATCCCTTACCGCGTGCCACGTCGTCGCGGACTATGTATCGTTCGCGACGACGTTTCCTTTTTCAAAGCAAACGCCATCTCTCACTCACGACAGCCCGCTGTCGCTACCAGCTTTTTGCGGGAAGCGCGGGGTCGAATCCCGCCCCGCATGCCAAAAAAGAAACCTCTTTTGTCTACCGGGGCAAAAGAGGTTTCATTATTGCCTTCGTCAGTATTGCATGATACAATCTCGTCAGCAGATCAAGACCAAAAGGGAGATTGAAATGTATTATTTGGAAACTGTCCCACTAAAAAACGGGTTAATATGCGAATTGAGAAATGCAGAGGGCAAGGACGCCGCGGCGTTTCTCGCCTATTTTACACAATGTCATGGTGAAACAGATTATCTAACCACATATCCGGACGAGACAGAACAGGATCTTGGAAAAGTAGCCGAACGACTTCAGGCCAGAGCGGAAAGTGCTTCGGATATTGAGATCCTGGCGCTCGTCGACGGCAAGGTGGTGGGAAGCGCAGGCATCGGCAAGCTGAGAGACCGGGACAAGCTGAGGCACCGTGCGGAATTCGGCATTTCAATCCTGAAGGAGTACTGGAGACTCGGGATCGGAAATGCGCTTACAAAGGCCTGCATTGACTGCGCAAAGCTTGCCGGGTTCCTCCAGCTGGAGCTGGAGGTCGTCGCAGAAAACTCCGATGCTGTCCGCATGTATGAAAAGCACGGTTTTATTGAGTACGGCAGGAATCCGATGGGCTTTCGCAACAGAGCGGGAGCCTGGCAGGAGCTCGTTCTCATGCGGCTCGAGTTGTAGTCACGGAAAGCCGCATACGAGTATTTGCCGATATCTGTTGGCAAAGCTGATCGGCAGAACAAGGGGAGGCAATCGCGGCTTTTCATCTTTTGGTGTACTTTTAGGCGCACTTAGCCTGAAAAGTGTACTTTTAGGCGTACTTAGGCATGAAAGAACCCTCTTTTGTCTATAAGGCAAAAGAGGGTTCTTCCTTGCTTGACGCCAAGGGATGTGGTATATTCAGTACTACAAGTCGGGTTTTGTGAGGATGCAGAACATGAAAAATGGAAAAACGCCTGATCCGAATATGATCCATCCCATTCCGGGATATGAGAAAGAAATCTA
>CACZSJ010000154.1 GCA_902783825.1 Oscillospiraceae bacterium
ATGGCGTGGATTTTGCTGACCTGCTGCGCATGGTCAACGACATTCCCGGGGAGTTTCTGATCCGCTTCATGACCAGCCATCCCAAGGACGCCACAGAGAAGCTTTTCCAAACCATGGCCGCCTGCGAAAAATGCGCGCACCACATCCATTTGCCGGTTCAGGCTGGCAACGACCGGATCCTCAAGGCCATGAACCGCCACTATGACCGCCAGCGGTATCAGCA
Organism: Oscillospiraceae bacterium; assembly: GCA_902783825.1. Lineage (GTDB taxonomy): Bacteria > Bacillota > Clostridia > Oscillospirales > Oscillospiraceae > Limivicinus. The sequence goes on from CACZSJ010000154.1 coordinate 224, forward strand.
GACGGTGGCGCTGGCACGGCAGTATATGCCGGATCTGGTGCTGACCACGGATATCATCGTGGGCTTCCCCGGAGAGACCGAGGAGGAGTTTGAAGATACGCTGCAGTTGTGTGAACAGCTGCGCTTTGACGCCATGTTCACCTTCATCTATTCCAAGCGGGTGGGCACGCCGGCGGCGTCTCTGCCGGACCCCTACACCCGGGCGGACAAGCAGAAGCATTTTGACCGGCTGATGGAGCTGACCAACCGGATTTCCGGCGAGAAGCACCGGGAATACGAAGGGCGGACTCTTCGGGTCCTGGTGGACGGAGAGACCGGCAAGCCGGCTTACAATCTCTCCAGCCGCACAAACGGCGGCCGCCTGGTACATCTGAAGGGAGATCCGGCGCTGGTAGGCAGCTTTGTAGACGTGAAGATTACGGCCAGCAACACCTGGGCTCTGTACGGAGAGCTGGCCGAGGGATAAACGAAACAGACAGATAACAGGAGTGTACGCGTATGGCAGAGCTTACGCCCATGAAAAGACAATACCAGCAGATCAAACAGCAGCATCAGGACTGTCTGCTGTTTTTCCGGCTGGGCGATTTTTACGAAATGTTCGATGAGGACGCCAAGGTGGCTTCCCGGGAGCTGGATCTGGCGCTGACCACAAGAGACCGAGCCATTGAAAACCCGGAGGAGCGCACCCCCATGTGCGGCGTGCCCTATCACAGCGCCGAGGCCTATATCGCACGGCTGATCGCCAAGGGCTACAAGGTGGCCATCTGCGAGCAGACGGAGGATCCGGCACTGGCCAAGGGGCTGGTGCAGCGGGAAGTAATCCGGATCATCACCCCGGGTACGGTGACGGAAAGCTCCATGCTGGAGGAAGGGCGCAGCAATTATCTTTGCGCCGTCTATCTGGAGGCGAGCCAGGGGGGCGTTGCTTTCTGTGACATCTCCACTGGAGAATTTTGCTGCGCCGCTTTCGGCCTGGACGCGGAAAGCCACATCCTCAACGAGCTGGGGCGCTTTGCGCCGCGAGAGGCGCTGCTTTCCGCGGGCGCGGAGCAGAGCGGCGCCGTCACAGGCTTTCTCCGCCAGCGGCTGGACGCGCTTCTGGAACGGGGCGGCGAGGGCTTTGATTTCCTGCGCGCTGCCGCTCGGGTCTGCGAGCAGTTTGGCTTTACGGATATCGATCAGAGCGGTCTGGGCGAGGGACCCGGCGCCGTCTGCGCCGCCGGCGCGCTGCTGCAGTATCTTGTGGATACGCAGAAGTTCGACCTGAGTCACATCAATCGGCTGGACGTGTTCTACGGCGGGCGCTATATGGAGCTGGACTGGGCCGCCCGGCGCAGTCTGGAGCTGACAGAAGCCCTGCGCAGCGGGGAAAAGCGCGGATCGCTGCTCTGGGTGCTGGACAAGACGAAAACACCCATGGGCGGGAGGCTGCTGCGCTCCTGGGTGGAGCGGCCGCTGCTGTCGGTGGTGGCCATCAAGCGCCGGCACGCGGCGGTGGGCGAGCTGTTCAAAAACCATGTGGCCCGGGGCGAGTTGATGCTGGCCCTGCGGGAGATCGGCGACATGCAGCGCCTGGCCGGGCGGGCGGTCTACGGCACCGCCGGAGGCCGGGATCTGCGCGCTCTGGCCAACTGCGCGGCGGCGCTGCCCCGGCTCAAGGAGCTGCTGACCCCCTTTAAATGCGCCCAGCTGCGGGAGATCTGCGCTCTGGACGCGCTGGAGGACATGCGCTTCGAGATCGATCGAGCCATCTGTGACGAGCCTCCCTTCTCCGTGCGGGAAGGCGGCATTCTCCGCCGGGGCTATTCCGAGGAGGTAGATCGGCTGCGCGGCATCCGCGATAACGGAGCGCAGCTGGTGACCGAGCTGGAAGCCCGGGAACGGGAGCGCACCGGCATCAAAAAGCTCAAGGTCGGCTACAACAAGGTATTCGGCTATTATATCGACATCCCCCGCTCGGCAGGACTGGAGAAGGTGCCGGAGGAGTACATTCGCAAGCAGACCCTGGTCTCCAACGAGCGGTATTTTACCCAGGAGCTGAAGGAGCTGGAGAGCACGCTGCTCACCGCCAGAGACCGAATCAACGAACTGGAATATGAATACTTCTGCCAGGTGCGCGACAGTGTGGCCGCCAAAGTGGACCGGATCCAGGCCACAGCGGAGGCGGTGGCGCAGTTGGACGTTCTCTGCTCCCTGGCGGAGGTGGCTGTTCGCAACAACTACAGCTGCCCGGAGGTGGATGCGTCCCGGCAGCTGCAGATCCTGGAGGGGCGGCACCCGGTGGTGGAGCAGACCCTCAAAGAGGTGCTGTTTGTACCCAACGACAGCTTTCTCAACGACGGGGAAGATCGGGTGGCCATTGTTACGGGACCCAACATGGCGGGCAAATCCACCTATATGCGCCAGACGGCGCTGATCGTGCTGATGGCGCAGATGGGCTCTTTCGTTCCGGCTAAAAGCGCCACCATCGGCGTGGTGGATCGGGTGTTCACGCGCATCGGGGCCTCGGACGACTTGGCCGCCGGCCAGTCCACCTTCATGGTAGAGATGAACGAGATGGCCAGCATTCTGCGGCACGCCACCCCGGCCTCCCTGCTGATCCTGGACGAGATTGGTCGAGGAACCTCCACCTACGACGGCATGGCCATTGCCCGGGCGGTGCTGGAATACTGCGCGGACAAGCGCCGACTGGGCGCCAAAACCATGTTTGCCACCCACTACCATGAGCTGAGCGCCCTGGAGGGAGAAATTTCGGGCGTACGCAACTACAACATCACCGCCAAGAAGCAGGGCGGCAGCCTGGTGTTTCTGCGCAAGATTGTCCGGGGCGCTGCGGACGACAGCTACGGCATCGAGGTGGCAAAGCTGGCAGGCCTGCCAGAGGCGGTGATCCAGAAAGCGAAAACCTATCTCCGCCAGCTGGAGAGCGAGGGGATAGCCGCGCCGACGGCGAACGCTGCGGAGGAAGACGGGCAGATCAGCCTGGCAGATGTGGGCTCCGATCAGGTGCGCCGCATCCTGTGCGAGACGGATCTGAACACCCTGACGCCGCTGGAGGCGATGAATTTGCTCTTTGAGCTGCAAAGGAAAGCGAGGGGCTGATGAGAGAAACAAGAGAGCAGCTTCCCTTTACCAGCCGCATGACCCGGACGGAGGCGTTTGCCGCCCTGGTCTATTTGCCCATCCACATTTGGCTGCTGCCGCTGCTGGTGGATCGGCTGCTGGGCGGCCAGTACAGCGCTGCGGAATTGAATTTCATCTGCTACGCGGCGGGTGTTCTGTATATAATGGTGTGTCTGTGGCATTTTCTGCGGCGGGAGTTTGACTCCCTGTGCGACAATCTCCTGTTCATTGCGCTGGAAATCGCGATTTGCTACGGGATGATGCTGGCCTGCAATCTGATCCTCAACGGCCTGATGGCGGCCATCGGTTCCCTGATCTCCGGCGGCGACGGGGCGGACTTTATCGCAGGCAACCCCAACAATGCTGCGGTGGTGGACATGTCGGCGGCCGACATGGGCATGACCTCCGCCCTGGCCGTCTTCCTGGCACCGATTTTGGAGGAGCCGATCTTTCGCGGCGGAATTTTCGGCGTGCTGCGCCGGCGCAGTCGGCTGCTTGCGTATCTGGTCAGCAGCCTCCTCTTTTCCGTGTACCACGTTTGGAGCTACGCCTTACTAGACCCTCTGGCCTGGCTGTATCTGCTGCAGTATCTGCCGGTGTCCTTCCTGCTGTGCCGCTGCTATGAGCGCTCCAACAGCATGTGGGCCAGCATTTTTCTGCACATGTTGATCAATTTCATTTCCCTGCGGATGCTGAGCATGCTTCAGGAGCTGATGTAAGAACATGGAAGAGTTTGTGATTCGACCCATTGCCCGCTTCCATGGGGATCTGCGGGAAAAATTCGGCGTCCCCAGACAGGCGGGGATTGTGGAGGCCCTGGAAGGGCGCGTCGTTTTGGAAGAAGACTTCCGCCGGGACGAGGCCCTAAGAGGGATCGAGGGCTTTTCCCACCTGTGGCTGATCTGGCAATTTTCCCTGGCCTTGCGGGAGGGCTGGTCTCCCACGGTGCGGCCGCCCCGGCTGGGCGGCAACCAGCGCCTGGGCGTCTTTGCTACCCGCTCGCCCTTTCGGCCCAACGCCCTGGGCCTGAGCTGTGTGCGCCTGTTGGGCGTGGAGCGGGACGAGATCCTGGGGCCAGTGCTGCGGGTGGCCGGGGCGGATCTGGTGGACGGCACGCCCATTTTTGATATCAAGCCCTACCTGCCCTATGCCGACTGCCGCCCGGAGGCGGCTGCCGGCTTCGCGCCGGATCCGGGCAAGCGCCTGCAGGTCTGCTATGACGCGGACACGGAGCAGCGACTGCCGCCGGAGAAGCTGGCGGCGCTGACCGGACTGCTGGCTCAGGATCCCAGACCTCGCTACCAGGAGGATCCGGCGCGGCTCTACGGCCTGGCCTTCGGAGAATGGAATGTCCGCTTCACCGTGGAGGGAGACTGTCTCACGGTGCGGCAGGTGGAAAAAGCGCCGTTTCCGCCGGAAGAAAAAACATAAGAAAAAACACACAAGCCGTCCGGGGTCCGCCGGACGGCTTGTTGCGTATAGTCTTGTGGCTTACAGCAAAGCGATCAGCGCCTGCACATCTTCGGGCCTGGTGGCCCAGCTGGTGGCAAAGCGCACCACGGTGTGCTCCGGATCCAGCTGTTCCCAAAAACTGAATACCGCCTCCCGGCTTAGCCGATCCTTTTGCTCCCGATTCAGAATCACAAACTGCTGATTGGTAGGGGAGTCCACATACAGGGGATATCCCTTTTCCAGAAAAGCCGCCTTCAGTTCCATGGCCAGCTCTACGGCGTGCCGCCCGATTTCCCAATACAGTCCGTCTGTAAACAGCGCGTCAAACTGCATACCAAGCAGCCGACCTTTGGCCAGCAGAGCGCCCTGCTGCTTGATGAGCGTGACAAAATGAGGGGGCATGTTTCGGTGGGTGAAAACCAGCGCCTCTCCGCACAGGGCGCCCACCTTGGTGCCGCCGATGTAAAACACGTCGCAGCAGGCCACCAGGGTCTCCAGATCCACGTCCGTGTCCCGGGCCGCCAGCGCGTAACCCAGCCGCGCCCCGTCCAGATACAGGGGCATCTCATAACGGTGGCAGAGAGCAGACAGGGCCTGCAGCTCTGCCCGGGTGTACAGGGTGCCATATTCCGTGGGGTGGGAGATGTATACCATGCCGGGGAAGGGCATATGTTCATGGGAGTCGTCCGCGTAAAACCGCTGCAGCCAGGCCTCCAAAGTCGCGGCGGACAGCTTGCCGTCCCGCGCCTCCAGCTCGATCACTTTGTGGCCGGTATACTCAATGGCTCCGGCTTCGTGGACGCTGATGTGTCCGGTTCTGGCCGCCAGCACCGCCTCGTGGCGGCGGAGCAGGGAAGAGATGACCACCAGATTGGTCTGGGTGCCGCCGGTGAGAAAACAAATTTGCAGATCCTCCCCGCCACAGGCAGCGCGGATCTTATCTTTGGCCGCCTGACAGGCGGCGTCCTCGCCGTAGCCCGGCAGGGAAACCAGGTTCTCCGCGCAAAGCTTTTCCAAAACCTTGGGATGCGCGCCCTCGGTGTAGTCGCTTGTAAAGTACAGCATTTTGCATTCCTCCGCGTTTGTTTCAGGATTCCAGTATATACCACAAGGGCCTGTTTGTACAGGCGGAATGGGCATTTTTATTCCCGCCGGCGCTGGCGCAGCTTCCGCCGCCGCCGGTTGATGTAGCGCTCCAGATGCCCGGCGTTGAGAAACTCTGCCAGCACATACTGGTCGTATACCGGCACGGTGCAGGAATAGAAGTCCAGTTTCACGGCATAGTCTTCCAGGAGAGGCTGCGGGAGCACCATGAAGCCTGTGCGCATGGAGGGGGCCAGGATCTTGGAGAAGGTGTTGATGTACAGCACCCGCTCCGGGGCCAGAGAGTAGATGGTCTCGATCTGCCGGGAGAGCGAGGCAAATTCCGCATCGTAGTCGTCTTCCACGATGAAGGCGTCCCGCTGCCGGGCCCAGGCGGCGTATTCATGCCGTTTGGCGGCGCTGGCGGTGATGCCGCTTGGATAGCTGTGAAAGGGGGTCACGTGCAGGACGCCGGCGGCGCAACCCGCCAGCGCGCGGCTTTGGATTCCATCAGACCCCATGGGCAGAGACTGACAGCGGGCCCCGTTGGCCTGGTATACCAGGCGGATTTTCTCGTAGCAGGGATCTTCCAGCGCGAAGAGCCGATCCCGACCCAACAGCTGCACGGCCAGCCCGTAGAGATATTCCGCCCCCGAACCGACGATGATCTGCTCCGGCTTTACGTTGAGGCCCCGGCTGCGCGCCAGATAGGCCGACAGGGCCGTCCGCAGTTCTGGGCAGCCGGCATTGGGGGATTTGATTAAAATGCGGCTGCCGTAATCGGACAGCACCGCGCGCATGGTTCGGGCCAGGACGGAGAAGGGAAAATCCTCCGTCCGGGCGGCGGCCTGGGCATTCATGTCCTCCAGGGCTGCCCGCCGGGGCGCCGCGGCGCCGGTGGGCGCGCCGAAGGCGGCGTAGAAACCGCTGCGGGGCCGTACTTCGGCGTAACCCTCGTCCACCAGCAAGGCGTAGGCGTGTTCCACGGTGATCACACTGCAGCCCAGCTCCTCTGCCAGCAGCCGCCGGGAGGGAAGCCGGCTGCCCGACGGCAGCAAGCCGTCCACTATGTCCTGCCGCAGCTGGCGATAAATCTGCTGATAGGCGTACTCGCCGCCGCTTTTTTCCAGCGTGTATTTCATGCGCGCCTCCCTGAATGGACCAAAACTGGCCTTATAAAAAAGATGCAAACTGGAGATAGAAACCATACCAGACTTTCAGTATAATGCAAGCGGAAAAAAAGTCAAGGGGGGCGCGCCCATGGAAAAGAATCGGATGCGTGCGAAAAAAATCACCTTTACCGCTGTGCTGCTGGCCATGAACATCATCATGAGCACCAGCGTTCTCAGCATCCCGGTTCCGGGTGGGCATATGTACCTCAACGACGTGGTTATCGTCACGGCGGCTGTGCTGCTGGATCCCTTCTGCGCTTTTCTGGTAGGCGGTGTGGGGGCCTTCATCGGCGATATGCTGTTTTATCCCACGCCCATGTTTGTCTCCCTGGTGACCCACGGGCTGCAGGCGGTGGTCATCTCTCTGGTCGCCCACGGGCTGCTGAAAAAGCGTCCGGTGACCGCGTCGGTGCTGGGAGCAATTCTGGGCTGGATCCTCTGTGTGACGGGATACACCCTGGGCCGGGCCTTTATTTACAGCACGCCGGCCTACGCCATTGCCAAATTCCCCTTTCAGGTGCTGCAGACCGCCGTGGGCTCCGCGCTGGCGCTGCTGCTGTGCTGGAAGTGCGGGATCGTAAAGCTGTATGAGAAGTGGTATAACAAGTCGATGTAAAGGCGTCGGGCCGCCGCAAGAGAGGCTTTCTCTGCGGCGGCCCGGTTTTTATTGCAGCAGAAGAGGCTGAAGCTGCCGGCCGGCCAGCGCCGCCTCCACAGCGGGGAGCAGTTGATCGAAATCGGCCTGGAGAGAACAGGGTTTTTGCTCCGGATCGTCCTGCCCGAAGGGGACGAAGAAAACCTGCTTGCGATTGAGCAATCTCGCGATGTTCTCTGCCGAACCGGAAAGACCGTCGTTGGTGGAGATTGCCAGAATCAGGGGGCGGCCGTTTCGCAGATGGGCCTTGGCTGCCATGGTCACGGCGCTGTCGGTGATGCCGTGGGCCAGCTTTGCCAGGGTGTTGCCCGTACAGGGGGCGATCAGCAAGGCATCCATGGGGCTGGCCGGCCCCAGCGGCTCCGCCTCCACGATGGTGGTCACCACCCGCTTGCCGCAGAGGGCCATCAGCCTTTGCATGTGGGATACCGCCGTGCCGAAGCGGCTGTCGGTTTCGGCGGCGGTGTCGCTCATAATGGGGATGAGATCGTATGCCTCGGCCAGACGCTGCGCGCCGGCGAAGAGCTTTTCATAGCTGCAGTAGGATCCGCAGAGAGCCAGGCCCAAGCGTTTCTTTTCCATCGCTTATTCCTCCAATTCCCGAATGGCCCCGTACACCGCTGTCCGGAGCAGCAGCGCCGCGGAGTATGGGGCGTAGCGCCCGGGCAGGCCAGGCGCGGCAAGACTGTGCAGTCCGATGTTTTCCGCCAGACGGCGGTCGTAGCCCCCGGGGGGAGAGGCCAGCTCCAGCAGTACAGCTTCCGGCGAGACACAGCACAGCGCCGCCTCGCTGAGGATCGGCGCGGGCACGGTGTTTACGATGAAATCAAAATCGCCGATCAGCCCTTCGAGCTGGGAAAAAGCCAGGGGATTGAGGCCCAGAATCGAGGCCAGCGCCCGGTCTGCTCCGTCCCGTGCGGCTACCGCCGTCTGAGCCCCCAGGGCGGCAAGACTCAGAGCCAATGGCTTGCCGATGCGCCCGAAGCCCAAAACCAGCGCCCGGCTGTCCCGAAGAGCCCGCTCGCTCTCCTCCATCAGCAGAGAAATGGCGCCCTCGGCAGTCAGCGCGGCATTGCCGGCTACAAAATCTGCCCGACGCATGATGTCAGCTACATGGAGCTTCCCCCGGCGGGCCGCCCGGCAGCAGTCCTCGCTGAGCAGACCGCCGCAGAGCAGCTGACCCGGCCACAGGGCTTCCACCAGCGCTTCCAAGGACAGGACCTCGCTGCTCAGCGGCGCATTTAAAAACCCGCCGACCTGGGCGGGCGTTGGCAGAATCACGCAGTCGGCCGCGTAGACGCAGGCCTGCAGACAGTCTTCCTTTGAAATTTCGGCGGGGAGAGGCGCCTGCTCCAGGGCGAAGCTATGTACCCGATGGCCGTCCTGCAGAAGCAGGGAACACAGCAGCGCCGCGCGCCGGTCCCCGCCGACTACGGCAAATCGCATATTCATCACCTCCGAGCCATTCTATTCGGATGGACAAGGCACGGTTCCTGTGTTAAAATGGCAGGGATAAAACAAAAAAGGCGGTGCTGACATGAGCAGAGCTGACGAGATTTTCATCCAAAACTGCAAAGATATCCTGGAAAACGGCATTTGGGATACGGATCAGGAGGTGCGTCCCCGCTGGGAGGACGGCACGCCGGCCCATACGGTGAAAAAGTTTGGGATCGTGAACCGTTATGACCTGTCCCGGGAATTTCCCATCCTCACCATCCGGCGCACCTTCTGGAAGTCCGCTGTGGATGAGCTGCTGTGGATCTGGCAGGCCAAGAGCAACAACGTCCACGAGCTGCGCACCCGGGTCTGGGACGCCTGGGCCGATGAGAACGGCTCCATCGGTAAGGCCTATGGCTATCAGCTTGGCGTCAAGCACCACTATCCGGAGGGGGATATGGATCAGGTGGACAAGGTACTGTGGGACCTCAAGCACAATCCCGCCTCCCGCCGGATCATGACCAATATCTACACCTTTGCGGATCTGAGCGAAATGGCCCTGTATCCCTGCGCCTATTCCATGACCTTTAATGTCAGCGGAAAGCGCCTCAACGCCATTCTCAACCAGCGGTCTCAGGACATGCTGGCGGCCAACAACTGGAACGTGGTGCAGTACTCGGTGCTGACCATGATGATGGCCCAGGTATCCGGTCTGGAGCCGGGTGAGCTGGTGCATGTGATCGCGGACGCCCATATCTATGACCGGCATGTGCCCGCCATTGAGGAGATTATCCGTAACGAGCCCAAGCCCGCGCCCAGTTTCCATCTGGATCCCTCGGTGAAGGATTTTTACGCCTTTACCCGGGACAGCTTCCGTATGGAAAACTACCAATATTCGGACTTTGCCGGAAAAATTCCGGTGGCGGTGTAAGCTTATGGAAGCAATTGTTGCAGTGTATGCGGATTGGGGAATCGGCAGCGATGGGACCCAGCCGGTGGTGCTGCGGGCGGACCGGGCGCATTTCCGGCAGGTGACCGGAGACGCGGCGGTGATTGTGGGACGCCGGACCATGGAAGACTTTCCCGGCGGCAAGCCGCTGAAGGGGCGGCACAACATTGTGGTCACCCGGCAGAATCTCAGCATAGAGGGGGCGCAGGTGGTGCACTCCACCGAGGAGGCGCTGGCCGCGGCGGCGGAGCAGTCCCGCTGCCTGGTCATAGGCGGTGCCAGCGTCTATCGGCAGTTTTTCCCCTATCTGGATCGGGTGCATATCACCAAAATTGATTTGACGCCGAC
>CACZSJ010000155.1 GCA_902783825.1 Oscillospiraceae bacterium
CCGGCCACGGTCAAAAACGATCAGCCGCTGGGCAAAGCGCGCGGCGTCGTCCATATTATGGCTGACGATGATAACGGTTGCGCCGGTTTGGCGCTGATAGTTGCAGATGTTGTCCAGGATCCGGCGGCAGCCCCGCGGATCCAGTCCTGCAGTAGGCTCGTCCAGAATCAGCACGCCCGGCCGCATGGCGATGACGCCGGCGATGGCAATGCGCCGCTTCTGACCACCGGAAAGCTCCAGAGGCGAACGGTCGAACAGCTCTTCGTCCACGCCCACAAAGCCTGCAGCTTCCCGCACCCGCTCTTCGATCTCTTCCTTGCCCAGCCCCATATTTCTGGGACCGAAGGCAATATCGGCAAATACCGTTTCCTCAAAAAGCTGATACTCCGGGTACTGAAACACCAGGCCCACCTTCCACTTCACGTGATAGCGGGTCTTTTTGTTGGCGTTGATATCCTCCCCGTCCACCAGCACGCTGCCTTCACTGGGAGCCAGCAGGGCGTTAAGGTGCTGGACAAAGGTGGATTTTCCGGAGCCTGTATGCCCCATTAAGCCTACGAACTGCCCCTGGGGGATGCTCAGGCAGATCTGCTCAATGGCGGTTTTTTCAAACGGAGTCCCCGCGCTGTAAACATGACGCAGGTTCTCGACCATGATCTCTGGCATAGCGTTTCATCCTTCAACTTGCTTATTGTGCCGCAAGGGCTTGCGCCACGGCGTCTGCGCAGCTCTCCACATCCAGCCTGTCCAAGGGAAGCGCACAACCATGCTTGCTTAAATCATACAACAGGCGCGTGGTCTCCGGAACATCCAGTCCCTCCCGCTGCATCAGCTCCACCTGGGAAAAAACCGAGGCCGGCGTTCCGTCTATGACAATGCGTCCTTCGGACATGACGATCAGCCGGTCCGCGCCGACGCACTCCTCCATATGGTGGGTAATCAGCACCACGGTCATGCCCTGCTCCCGGCACAGGCGGGAAACGGTGGAAACCACCTCCTTGCAGCCCTGCGGATCCAGCATGGCGGTAGGCTCGTCCAAAACCACGATGCGCGGCTGCATGGCAATCACACCGGCAATCGCCACCCGCTGCTTCTGGCCGCCGGACAACAAATGGGGCGCATGCTGCCGCAGCTCGTACATGCCCACCTGCTTGAGCGCCTCGTCCACCCGATGGCGGATTTCTTCCGAGGGCACGCCCAGATTCTCCGGCGCAAAGGCCACGTCTTCCTCCACCACGTTGGCAACGATCTGGTTGTCGGGATTCTGAAACACCATCCCCACCGTCTGGCGCACAGTCAGAAGCTTATCTTCCTCCGCCGTGTCCACCCCGTTGACCAGCACCCGGCCCTCTGTGGGAACCAGGATGGCGTTCATGTGCTTGGCCAGGGTAGACTTGCCGGAGCCGTTGTGCCCCAGCACCGCCACAAAGCTTCCCTCCTGGATGCTCAGATCCACGCCGACCAGACTCTCCCGGTCGTTTTCCGGATAGCGATAGTGCACGTTTTCAAAACGAATGATCTCACTCAATGTCTCGGTTTCCTTTCCCGAAATGCTCAAAAACGCCGCCCCATGCGGAGAAAGCTGACTTCCTTCCTCTGCCCCCGGCAGCGGAAGTCAGGCCGACCGCCTTGCCGCATTTGCCATTCCCGGCCCGGGCTTATACGCCTCGGCCCGCCAATGGCGCGGCTGCGGAGAAAGCTGACTTCCTTCCTCTGCCCCCGGCAGCGGAAGTCAGCTTTCCCAGCGACATGTAGCCCCGCAGGGCAGTACCAGGCCGCTGTCTGTTACCGGAAGCCCCAGCTCCCGGCTCTCGGAACGACCGCCGAATTTCTTCGTAAAAATGCTTTCGCACACATAGGACAGCACAGACGGCGACAGCCCCGTGGTGTAGGAATTGATCAGCACAAACAAAGGCTGCTCCGACAACACCCCCGCGCACAGGGAAACAAAGGGCCAAAGATTTTGCTCCAGCTTCCACACTTCCCCGCCAGGCCCGCGGCCGTAGGAAGGCGGATCCATGATGATGGCGTCGTAGCGGCGGCCCCGGCGGATTTCCCGCTCGACAAATTTGGCGCAGTCATCCACGATCCAGCGGATCGGCGCCTCCTGCAAGCCGGAGGCCGCGGCATTCTCCTTGCCCCAGGCCACCATGCCCTTGGCCGCATCCACGTGGCAGACCTGCGCGCCGGCCTTGGCGCAGGCCAGCGTCGCCGCGCCTGTATAAGCGAAGAGGTTGAGCACGCTGATGGGGCGCCCGGCGGATCGGATCTTGCGCATGGCCCAATCCCAGTTGACTGCCTGCTCAGGGAAAAGCCCCGTATGCTTGAAATTCATGGGCTTGACCCGGAAGCTCAGCTCTCCGTAGCGGATCTTCCAGCTCTCTGGCAGCCGTCCCCGTTCCCAGCTTCCACCGCCGCTTTCGCTGCGGTGATATCGGGCGTCCCGGGCGTTCCAGCGCTCGTCTCGCCGCGGCGTGTCCCAGATGGCCTGCGGATCCGGGCGCACCAGATAATAACTGCCCCACCGCTCCAGCTTCTCTCCGCGGGAACAGTCCAGCAGTTCAAACTCTTTCCATTGATCCGCAATCCACATGTTCTTCTTCCGTCCGCTTTCGTTTTTTGTCTATAGCAATTCATGGTATTCTATCACGGAATGTCCCGCCGGTCAACACTGGGGATACGATAGAATCCATTGCGCAAAAAAGAGAAAGACACGGTTTGCAGTCTCTGTTAGAACGAAGTGGCTACACACCATTCTATAAGGAAAAAGCAAACCGTGTCCAAGAAAACTGAATAAGGAAGTAATCGAGGGAACAGATCAGCGTTTTACAGGATTTGTACAATTTGCATTATATAGCAGGAAGGAGAACAAGGCAAGGAAAATCGGCGCGGTTTTCTTTTACGCCGCTCTTGCGCCGGGAAACAAATTCCGTTATACTGAAGATAAGAGAAAAGGAAACCGGAAGGTACCCGGCCCTTCGGTTCCTTTTACTGGGAGCCGCTGCGGGACAGCCGCAAACTCGTGGCTATGACCGGGGGACGTGCCCTCCGGTCGTTTCCCTTTTTCGTTTTGTTTTTTCCTGTTTTTGGTATAGTTTTGTGCTCAAAGGAGTGTGTACTATGCCGGAAAAAAAGACATCGTTCCTATACCGCATCATCCGCTGGCTGGTTTGGCTTTTCTCTCCGCGCATGCACCTGGAGGGCGAAGCGGCCA
>CACZSJ010000156.1 GCA_902783825.1 Oscillospiraceae bacterium
AATGGCCACCAGGCGTTTTTCCGCAATCTCCGTCAGCACCTTGTCCCGGCGGAAGGTCAAATACGCGGAGGCTCGCCGAGTGGAGCGGCCCACCCGGCCCCGGATCTGATGCAGCTGCGCCAGTCCCAGCTTGTCCGCATCCTCGATGATGAGGGTGTTGACGTTGGGGATGTCGATGCCGGTCTCGATGATGGTGGTGCAGACCAGCACCTGCACCTGCCCGTTGACCACGTTTTCCATCACGGCGGCCAGCGCGCTTTTTTCCATCTGTCCGTGGGCCACCGCCACGCTTACCTCCGGCAGCATGGCCAGAATCCGCGCCGCCGTCCTGTCGATGTCCTCGATGCGGTTGTGCAGATAATAGACCTGCCCGCCCCGCTGCAGCTCCCGGCGGATGGCGTCGGTCAAGATTCCCCAGTCGTGCTCCAGCACGAAGGTCTGCACCGGCAAGCGATCCTCCGGCGGTTCCTCGATGGTGGACATGTCCCGGATGCCCGACATGGCCATGTTCAGGGTTCGGGGGATAGGCGTCGCGGAAAGGGTCAGCACGTCCACACCCCGGCTCAGCTCCTTGATATGCTCTTTGTGGGTCACGCCGAAGCGCTGCTCCTCGTCCACCACCAGGAGTCCCAGATTCTTAAATTTTACGTCCTTGGAAAGCAAGCGATGGGTGCCGATCACCAGATCGCACTTGCCGCTGGCGATGTCCTGCAGCGTCTGGCTGGCCTGCCCTCCGGTTTTGAAGCGACTGAGCACCGCGATATGCACCGGAAAGCCGAAGAATCGCTGCAGCGCCGTCTGATAGTGCTGCTGCGCCAGCACGGTAGTGGGCACCAGAAAAGCCGCCTGCTTGCCATCCAGCACGCATTTCATCACTGCCCGCAGGGCCACCTCCGTCTTGCCGAAGCCCACGTCTCCGCACAGAAGCCGATCCATGGGCACGGAGCTCTCCATATCCCGCTTGATCTCTGCCGTGCAGCGGAGCTGGTCGTCCGTTTCGGTATAATCGAAATGATCTTCAAATTCCCGCTGCCACTCGCTGTCCGGCGAAAAGGCGTAGCCGGGCAGGCGCTGGCGCTCGGCATAGAGCGCGATCAGCTTATTCGCCATTTCCTTGGCCGCGTGCTTGGCTCGGGAGCGGGTTCTGGCCCATTCCGCGCCGCCCATTTTGGACAGCCGAACCATCTTGTCCTCGCCGCCGCCGGTATATTTGGTCACAAGGTCCAGCTGGGTCGCCGGTACGTAGAGACTGTCGCTTCCCGCGTAGCTGATTTTGACGTAGTCCTTTTCAAAGCCGTCCACCTGCATCTTGACGATGCCGGCAAAGCGTCCGATGCCGTGTTTTTCGTGGACCACGTAGTCCCCCACCGAAAGATCGGCGTAGGATTCGATCCGCTGCTGCTTGGGCGGCAGCTTCTTTTTTTCTTTTTTTCGTTTTCCCGCGTACAGCAGCTGTGCATCTGTCAGGATGGCCAGCTTCAGCCCCGGATATTCCATTCCCGCGGAAACCGCGCCCACGCTGATACCGCATTGGCCCGGCTGCGGCAGGCGCTTCAACGATTCCTGCAGGACGGCAGGGAGCTGATGCTCCTGAAAATAGCTCTGCAGCACCTTGGCCCGGCGCAGATCTCCCGCCAGCACCACCACGCGGTAGTTCTGCCGGAGATAAATCTGTACGTCTTCCACCGCCGCCTGGGCGCTGCCCGCATAGGAGGGCAATTGCTTGGCGGGGATGCTACACAGGGTCTTGGGCGGCAGGGCGCTGTGTCCCACCGGAAAGGCGTCCGCCATGTAAACAGGAAAATCCGCCAGCCTTCTGCGCAGACCATCCCAGCTTTCATAATATGCGTCCGGACTCAGGGCGGGTCTCCCCCGCTTTTGCAGCTCCCGCACGTCCTCGCCCACTTGCTTGGCGTAGTCCCGAACCCGCTCGGCGCAGCGGTTTGGCTGGTCCAGCACCAGCAGGGCGTCCTCTGGGATATAATCCAGTCCGCTGGCCGTTGGGTACAGCAGCGGCAAATACCGGTCCATATCCGAAAGGATCACGCCGCCCCGC
>CACZSJ010000157.1 GCA_902783825.1 Oscillospiraceae bacterium
CGGCGGCCCCCTGAACCAGTTTTCCACCATCGGCTACAAGTTCGAGACCAACGGCGCCACCATCCTCTATCCCGAGCGCCTGCTGCGCGTCATGAGCTGCAGCAGCTTTTCCGACCGGGACGAGGAGAACTGAGCCGCAGAAAGGAGCAAGCACATGGCAAGCAGCAAGAGCAAAGACGAGAGAATCGAGGTCAGCGTCCCCCGGGGCGCTGACCGGGAGGACCCCAACCTGTTTGTGGGTCTCAACGGGGTCAACTACCTGCTGCCCCGTGGGCGCAAATCCAGCGTGCCCCAGGCGGTGGCCCGGGAGATCGCCCGCAGTGAGCGGGCCCGGGACGCCCTGGACGCCACCATGGACGCCCTGCAGAGGGTTCGGGCATGACCGCCGGGGAGCTGATCGCCCTGGTGGACCAGCTGCGCCCCAATCAGTACAGCGCCCAGCAGAAGCTGGGCTGGCTGCGGCGGCTGGACGGCCAGATCCTGGCGGAGCTGGAGCAGAGCCACCTGCCCCTGCCCGGGGAGGAGCCGCCCACGCTCCCGGCGGTCTACAACACGGCCACCCGGCTGCTGGCGCCCTTCCCCTACGACGAGGAGCTGTACACCGCCTACCTCTTCTGCCAGATCGATCTGCACAACGCGGAGATCCAGAAGTACAACCAGTCCCTGAGCCTGCTGGCGGCGGCCTGGCGGCAGCTGGCGGATTTCATCAACCGCCGCCGCAGACCCCGGGGCGCGGCCCGGTGGCAGCTTTGAGCGCCATCCCCGGAAAGCCCGCTTTCCCAAACCACAATCCATCCCGGCAGCGCCCAGCCAACAGGGTCTGCCGGGAGAAAGGAGGAAGGAAGGAGCGCACGCCCAGCGCGTTTCTTCCCACGCTATGCCTGTATTTGCAAGTCTCACCCCCGCCCGCCAGAGCCGGGTGGTCACCGACGTGTTCCGGGGCTACGACCATCGCCCCCGAATCCCCGACGGCAGCTTTTACAACACGCAGAACCTCTCCGCCCGCCACTATCCGCTGCTGAGCACCCGCCTGCCCCGGGCGGTGGCGGGTCAGCTCCAGCGGCCCGGCGGTCTGCTGGAGAAGGACGCCCTGTGCTGGGTGGACGCGGGCACCCTCTACGTCAACGGCGCGGCCACGGCGCTGACGGGTCTGCGCAGCGGCCACAAGCAGCTGGTGAGCATGGGGGCCTATGTGCTGGTGTTCCCGGACAAACGCTACTACAACACCGAGGACCCGGCGGACTTCGGCTCTCTGGAGGCGGATCTGCAGCTGAGCGGCAACGTGGACTACGCCCTGTGCACGCAGGACGGCAGCCTGCTGCCCGAGCCGGTTTCCGGCGAGAACGAGCCGGAGGCGCCGGACAACGGCGCCCTCTGGCTGGACACCGGGGGCGGCGGCAGTCGCCTGCTCCAGTGGTCCCAGGCCGCGGGCCTGTGGACGGAGCTGAGCCAGGTCTACACCCGGGTCACCCTGCCCTCCATGGGGGAGCTGGCCCAGCAGTTTCGGCAGTTTGACGGGCTTACCCTCACGGGACTGGCGGCGGAGTCGCTCAACGGCGAGAAGATCCTCTACGCCCTGGGCGGCGGGGACAACCAGCGGGACTGGCTGGTGCTGGCGGGGCGCATCGACGGCGCCATGAGCCGCAGCGGCAGCATCCGCATCCGCCGCCAAATCCCGGACATGGACTACGTCTGCCAGTGCCAGAACCGGCTCTGGGGCTGTCGCTACGGCCACAACGGGGAGCGGGTGGTCAACGAGGTCTACGCCTCCGCCCTGGGCGATTTCCGGAATTTCCGCCAGTTTCTGGGGCTGTCCACCGACTCCTGGGCGGCCTCCCTGGGCTCCGACGGGGAGTTCACCGGCGCCATCAGCTATCTGGGGCACCCCTGCTTTTTCAAGGAGGAGCGCATCCACATGGTCACCGTCTCCGCCGCCGGGGGACACCGTCTGGACGAGACGGTGTGCCGGGGCGTGCAGAAGGGCAGCGCCAAGTCCCTGCAGGTGATCGGGGAGTGCCTCTATTACAAATCCCGGGAGGAGGTCTGCGTCTGGCAGGGGGGCTTCCCCCAATCCATCAGCGCGCCTCTGGGGGAGGAGCGTTACCGGGACGCCGTGGCCGGCAGCATCGACGGGCGCTACTACCTGTCCATGCGGCAGGGGGCGGACTGGCACCTCTTTGTCTACGATACGGAGCTGGGTCTCTGGTACCGGGAGGACAGCCTCCACGCCGCGGCCTTCGCGGCGGTGGACGGGGAGCTGTACTGTCTGGACGGGGACACGGGACAGCTGCTGGCCCTCAAGGGCACGGTGGGGCAGCCGGAGACGGCGCTGCCCTGGATGGCGGAGACGGGGATCCTGCACTATCAGACGGCGGATCGCAAGTACGTCTCCCGCTACAGCCTGAGCCTGCGCATGCGCCAGCCGGCAAGCCTGTCCATCTACCTGCGCTACGATTCCGACGGGGACTGGGAGCTGAGCGGGCAGCTGTCCCTTTCGGGCACCGGCACGGTGACGGTGCCCATCCGCCCCCGGCGCTGTGACCATCTGCAGATGCGTCTGGTGGGGCAGGGGGAGTGCCGGATCTACGCCATCACCCGGGTGCTGGAAACCGGAAGCGA
>CACZSJ010000158.1 GCA_902783825.1 Oscillospiraceae bacterium
CACGCTGCGGTGTGCATGCCGGCAAAATTCTTGATTTTGTTGAAACCGCGGGGCTGTCATAGTATAATAAGGGAAAAGCAGCCAGGAAGTCCGGGAAGCCCGGACGGAAAGAGGGCAGTATGGAAGCAATCAAGGTTCTGACGATTTTCGGTACCCGGCCGGAGACCATCAAAATGGCGCCGCTGGTCAGGGAGCTGCAGAGTCGGCCGGAGATTCAGTGCACGGTCTGCGTCACCGCCCAGCATCGTCAGATGCTGGATCAGGTGCTGGAGGCCTTTGCCATCACGCCGGACTATGACCTGAACATCATGCAGCACGGGCAAACGCTTTCGGACATTACCGCACGGGCGCTCAAGGGCCTGGAGGAGGTCATCCGTCAGGTGAAGCCGGACATCGTGCTGGTTCATGGCGATACCACCACCACCTTTGCCGGGGCGCTGGCTGCCTTTTATCAGCAGGTGGCCATCGGCCATGTGGAGGCGGGTCTGCGTACTCACAACAAGTATTCGCCCTATCCCGAGGAGATGAACCGCCAGTTTGTCAGCGCCATGGCGGATATGAATTTTGCCCCCACGGCGAAAAGCCGGGACAATCTGCTGCGGGAAGGCCGGGATCCGGCGGGGATCTTCGTCACCGGCAATACTGCCATCGACGCGATGCGCATTACAGTCCGCCCGGACTATGAAGACGCGCTCACCGCCTGGGCGTCGGACAGCCGCCTCATTACCCTGACCGCTCACCGGCGGGAAAACCTGGGCGAGCCCATGCGGGGCATGTTTCGGGCCATTCGGCGGATTCTGGACGCCCATCCAGACGTGAAGGTGGTTTATCCGGTGCACCTTAATCCCCTGGTGCGCAGCGTCGCGGAAGAGATTTTGGGCGACTGCGACAGGGTTCGCCTGGTGGAACCGCTGGAGGTGGTGCCTTTCCACAACCTACTGGCCCACTCGTACATGATCCTTACCGATAGCGGTGGGATTCAAGAGGAGGCGCCCTCTCTGGGCAAGCCTGTGGTGGTTCTGCGGGACACCACGGAGCGGCCGGAGGGGATCGAGGCGGGAACGCTGAAGCTGGCCGGAACGGAGGAGGAACGGATCGTGGAACTGGTGGAAGAGTTGCTCAACGACCGGGAAGAATACGAGCGCATGAGCCGGGCCAGCAATCCCTACGGCGATGGCTACGCCAGTCGCCGGATTGCCGACGCCATCGTGGCCCGCTTTCGGGGCGACGGACAGGAGCGCCTATGCTAAAAGACTATTTTGAAAAGCTCTATACCGGCAGTCAGGAGGCGTTTTTCGCCCGGGCCGACGCGGCCATGGATCAAGGGGAACGGTTGTTTGTGGTGACGGCAAATCCGGAAGTGATGATGCTGGCTCAGGCAGATCCGGCCCTTGACGCGGTGCTGTGCGACCCGGCGGCCACCATTGTGCCGGACGGAATCGGCGTGGTGAAGGCCGCACGGAGCCTGGGGCTGTCGCTGCCCGGTCGGGTGACCGGTGTGGAGCTGGCTTGGGAGCTGATCCGTCATGCGGGGGAAACCGGGAAGCGGATCGGCCTGTACGGGGCTGGTGAGCCGGTACTGCAGGCGCTGCTGGCGCGGATCGGAAGGGAAGCCTCCGGCGCTGAGGTGGTGCTGGCGAAAAACGGGTATGAGCATGACGATGATCAGGTGTTTGCACAACTGCTGACTCTGGAACCGGATCTGGTTCTGGTAGCCCTGGGCGTACCCCGGCAGGAGTTGTTGATTGCCCGCTGGCTGCCCCGCTTTGCCAAAGGTGTGTTCGTGGGGGTCGGCGGCTCTTTCGACGTGCTCAGCGGCAGCAAGCAGCGGGCGCCGGAGCTGTTTTTGAAACTGAATCTGGAATGGCTGTACCGGATTACCAAAGAGCCCAAACGGCTGGGCCGCTTTCTGCGCAGCAATCTGCGCTTTCTGGGCAAGGTGCGGCGGATCGGCGCGTTGGAGCGTTCGGACGGTAGCTCCTGATAAAAACGGAAACAAGACGGAAGAGGCATGGCTTTTTGGAAAAAACTGCGGTTTCCGCTTGTAAAGTCCCCGGGCAGATGATAGAATAAAGCATATCCCATTACGAACAGAAGCCTGATAAAGGAGAGTATAACCATGAGTGAAGCATACGCAAGTGAGTTTAACGCCCTGGTAGAGAAGGCGAAAGCGGCGAAAAAGCCCATGCGTGCGGCTGTGGCCGGCGCCGATGCGGAGAACATCCTTCGGGGTGTTTTTGCGGCACAGGAAAGCGGCTTTGTGGAGCCGATCCTGATCGGTAACGAGGCCCGCATCCAGGCGGTGGTCGAGAGACTGGGCATGACCGAGCGGGACTATGTGCTCCAGCCGGTGCCGGACGACACCAATGTGGTCCAGTATGCCATTGAGATGATCAACGCCGGAGACGCGGACGCCTTGGTGCGCGGCAACACCCAGACTCGCGACTTCCTGATGCCCGTGCTCAACAGAGGCAATCACCTGGTCAAGGAAGACCGGCTCGTCACCCACGTCGTCTTTTTGAAGGTGCCGGAGTTCGAGAAAGTCATAGCGGTGTCCGACGTGACGCTGTTGATCAATCCCCCGGCCGAGGCCCGCGTCGAGGTCGCAAAGAACATGGTGCGCGCCCTCGAGGTCTTCGACGTGCACACCCCCAATATCGCCCTGCTCGCCCTGGTAGAGACGCCCAGCTTCCAGATGCGTGACACCGTGGAGGATCAGACCATTGTCCGCAACCACAAGATGCGCCCCATTGCCGACTGCAACCTGGTGGGCCCCATTTCCTACGACCTGATTGTCAGCAAGGAGGCCGCCCGTCTGAAGAATTACGACTGCGCCTGCTGCGGAGAATTTGACGGCATCGTGGTGCCGAACCTCATGTCCGGCAACCTTCTGATCAAGGTCCTGCAGCGCAACGCCGGCGCTACCGGCTTCGGCATTCTGGTCGGGGCGAAGATTCCCGTGTCTATCAGCTCTCGCAGTGACGATCCGGCCCAGACCTACCTCTCCCTGGCTGCCTGTGCCGCCATGCTCAATTCGGAGAAGAAATACTTCTAAGCGCGAAAGGCCGAACAGGTCTGCAAAGCAAACGCCCACCCTTCGGGGTGGGCGTTTGCTTTGTCTGCGGTTTGCCTCTGTGTCCAGGGGGCCACAAAGAAATATCGAAAAACAATAAAATTAGATTGACAAACAATATTTGTTGTGCTATGCTGGGAGCCACAAGGAGGAGATGGCATGAATTGGACGAAGGATAAGAGCCTGCTGCTGTCGCAGATTTGCGTCGTGTTTTTCGCGCTGCTGTTGCTGGGGCTGGATCTGGGTGCCTACTGGTTGGCGGCCTGGTTCGCGCAGCTTCGGCTGATGCCCTGGCAGATCACGATTGCGCTGATGACGACCGGCTATCTGTGCAGCGTCTTCGCCTGGCTGCTGCTGTGGAACTTGTGGAAGCTGCTGGGCAATCTCAAGCGGGAGCAGGTTTTCACAGAGGAGAATGTACGCTGCTTGCGCAGGGTCAGCTGGTGCTGCGTAGGCGCGGCAAGCATCTGCCTCGTCAGCTGCGTGTACTATCTGCCCTTCCTGTTTCTCGCGGCGGCGGCCGGTTTCATGGCGCTGATCGTGCGCATCGTCAAAAACGTGTTCCAGCAGGCTATCGCCATGAAGTCCGAGCTGGATCTGACCATTTGAGGGCGCGCCCATGGAGATTCTGGTAAATCTGGATGTGATGATGGCCAAGCGGAAAATCTCCAG
>CACZSJ010000159.1 GCA_902783825.1 Oscillospiraceae bacterium
ACCGGCGCAACCGTTATCATCGTCAGCCATAATATGGACGACGCCGCGCGCTTTGCCCAGCGGCTGATCGTTTTTGACCGTGGCCGGGTGGCCATGGACGGAAGCCCGGAGGAAGTGTTCTCCCGATCCAGGGAGCTGGTGGATATGGGCTTGGCCGTGCCTCAGGCAAGCGCCATTGCCATGGCCCTGCGGGAGCGGGGCGTGCCGCTGTCGGGCGCGGTGTACACCCATGAGCAGTTGCTGCAGGCGGTGCTGCAGGCGAGGGGGGTGGATTCGTGCTGAAAGACATTACCCTGGGCCAGTACTTCCCGGGAGACAGCATCGTCCATCGTCTGGATCCGCGCAGCAAGCTGATCCTGGTGATTGTGTATATCGTGGCGCTGTTTCAGGCGCACAGCTGGCTTTCCTACGCCGCGGTGATGCTGGTTACCGCCTTGTGCCTGGGACTGTCTCAGATTCGGATTGCCACGGCATTCAAGGGCCTCAAGCCAATGCTGTTCATCATTGTGCTAACCGCTTTGCTGAACATTTTCTACACCGCCGGCACGCCCATCCTCCCCGGCTGGATCATCACCTGGGAAGGACTGGATCGGGCAGCGAAAATGATTCTGCGCATCGTGCTGCTCATCACCGGCACCTTTTTGCTGACCTATACCACCAGCCCAATGGCCTTGACCGACGGACTGGAAAAGCTGCTTAATCCGCTGAAAAAGCTGAAGCTTCCGGTGCATGAAATGACCATTATGATGAGCATGGCACTGCGCTTCATCCCCACGCTGATCGAGGAGACGGACAAAATCATGTCCGCCCAGAAGGCCAGGGGCGCGGATTTTGAAAACGGCAATCTGATTCGCCGCGCAAAGGCGCTGCTGCCCGTGTTGGTGCCGCTGTTTGTTTCGGCCTTTCGGCGGGCGGACGAGTTGGCCGTTGCCATGGAGAGCCGCTGCTATCACGGCGGTGAAGGACGGACGCGCATGAAGCAGCTGCAGTTTGCCGGGCGGGATTTTGCCGCGCTGCTGCTGGGGCTTTGCTTCTTGTCGGGCATTATTTTGCTTCGGCATATTGGACTGTGAGGCGGGTATGAGAAATGTCGCCCTGCGTCTGCGCTATGATGGCAGCCGTTACCACGGCTGGCAGGTGCAGAAAAACGAGAGCAGTGTAGCGCAGACCCTGGAGGAAGCCCTGACAAAGGTCTGTGGCCATCCGGTCAAAACCGTGGGCTGCGGCCGTACGGACGCGGGAGTCCATGCGCTGAGCTACTGCGCCAACTTCCGGACAGACTGCCGGATTCCCATCCAGCGGATCCCGCTGGCGGTGAACGCCCGCCTGCCGGGGGATATTGCGGTGCTGGAAGCCATGGAAGCGCCGGAGAGCTTCAATGCCATCGGCTCTTGTATAAAAAAGGAATATATTTATAAAATACACAACAGTCCCATTCGAGATCCGTTTCTGGACAAGCGTGCCTGCTTCTATCCCCAAAAGCTGGATCTGCCGCGAATGCAGGCAGCGGCCGAGGCCTTTGAAGGCCGACACGATTTTCGCGCAGTGCGCAGCGTGGGGACGGAAACCCGGACCACTGTGCGCACGGTACACTGGTGCCGGGCGGAGAAGGAAGGGGATTTGATTACCGTGGCGATCTGCGCCGACGGCTTCCTGTACAACATGTGCAGGGCTATGGTCGGCACCATGGTCTACGCCTCCTATGGGAAGCTTCAGCCGGAGGAAATCCCCCGGCTGCTGGAAAAGGGCGACCGTCGACTCACCGGGCCAACCATGCCGCCCCAGGGCTTGTATCTGCATCGCCTGTGGTACGAGGATCCGGTGGGACGGATGTTTGGTGATTGACGGGAAAGCCTATATTTGTTCACAAATATGTGCTATACTGGCATAGCTTGTGAGGGTGGCGCGGATTGCCGCGCCGCCGCATACATAGAATAAGGATGAGATGTTCATGAGGCTTATCATTGATGTAATCTTATTGATAATCGTGGCGCTGTGTACCTGGAACGGGTACAGAAAGGGTCTGATCGGCGGTGTTGCCGGGATTCTGGCGGTGATTCTGGCGCTATTTGGCGGCAGTCTGCTGTCTTCTGCTTATGCGCACGAGGTGATACCCGCCCTGGAACCCTTTGTAGACGGCTACGTGGATTCTCAGAAAAGCCGGGACGCCATGCTGGAAAAGCTGGGCTACGCCCACAGTGAGCTGTCGCTGGAAGATGTGCTGGAGCAGGACAGCTCCCTGCGCTATGACTATGCTTATGAGAGCCTGAAGGATATTGGTTTTTACAACAAACGGGCGGAGGATCTGGCAGACCGGGCGGTTGCGTATTCGGACGACAACGGTGTAAACATGACCACGGCGGTGGTCGCCGTGCTGTGCGATACGATCAGCTACGTGGGAGGGCTTGTACTGGGCTTCCTGCTGATTCTGATTTTGATTGTGGCCATCGGAAACGTGGGGAATCTGTCTCTGCGTCTGCCGAATATGGAATTGTTGGACGAGATCGGCGGCGCGGTGCTGGGCTTTGTCAAGGGCTTTTTGTACTGTGTGCTGCTGTGTTGGCTGCTCAGCTTTTTCGGGGCGCTGATCGGGAAGGAGACCCTGGCGCATACGACCCTGGCCCGCTTTTTCCTGGCCTTCCGCTTCCTTACCCACGGCTTGGTATAAGGCCTGAATCTTACCCTTTACAGCCGGAGGAGACTCCGGCTGCACGTTCTTGCGGAGGTTTATCATGCAAACTACCATGTGTTCCCGCTGCGGAAAAAACGTGGCGGTCATCTTCATTACAAAAATTGAGAACGGGCAGGCCAGCAATCAAGGCCTGTGCCTTCGCTGTGCCCGGGAGCTGCACATCAGCCCGGTGGACGATATCATCAACAAAATGGGCCTGTCCGATGAGGATTTGGACAGCCTCTCCGGCGACATGATGGCCGCACTGAGCGGCGCGGAAGAGCTGCTGCATGTGGATGGCGACGAAACGGGAGAAGAGGACGACGGCAAGACGGCCACCTTCCCTTTCCTTAACAGGCTTTTTGGCGGCCCCAACGGCCAGAACACCTCCGGAGAGGAACAGGCCGGAGAGCGCCCCCGGGCGGAGTCCGGGAACGGCGGCCGCCATCAGAAGCGGAAGTTCCTGGATAATTACTGCATCGATCTGACCCAGCGCGCCCGGGAGGGCAAGCTGGACTCTATGGTGGGGCGGGAGGAGGAACTGGAGCGGGTGATCCAGATTCTCAACCGGCGCCAGAAGAACAATCCATGCCTGATCGGCGAGCCCGGCGTGGGCAAGACCGCCATCGCGGAGGGTCTGGCGCAGCGTATCGCCATGAGGAACGTGCCCTATAAGCTGCAGGAGAAGCAGGTGTTTTTGCTGGATCTGACCGCCCTGGTGGCGGGGACTCAGTTCCGTGGACAGTTTGAAAGCCGGATGAAAGGGCTGATCGAAGAAATCCGCAAGCACGGCAACATCATCCTGGTGATCGACGAGGTGCACACCATTGTGGGCGCCGGCGACGCCGAGGGCAGCATGAACGCGGCCAACATCCTCAAGCCGGCCCTGTCCCGCGGGGAGATCCAGGTGATCGGCGCCACCACCTTTACCGAGTACCGCAAGCATATTGAAAAAGACAGCGCTCTGGAGCGGCGCTTCCAGCCGGTGACGGTAAGCGAGCCGTCTCTGGAGGACAGCATCGCCATCATCCGGGGCATCTCCCATTATTATGAGGAGTATCACGGGGTCAGCATCTCTCCGGAGATGTGCCGTCAGGCGGTGTTGATGAGCGAGCGATATATCACCGACCGCTTCCTGCCGGATAAAGCCATCGACCTGATCGACGAGGCATGCTCCGACGTCAACCTCAAGGATCCCGACATCAACCGGCGCATGCTGGTGGAGCGGGATCTGGAAAACGTGCGTTTTGAGCGGGAGGCGCTCATGAGCGA
>CACZSJ010000160.1 GCA_902783825.1 Oscillospiraceae bacterium
CATTTTATTCGATCCTTTCCATATCTGATTTCACCGCGGCGACAGCCGCTGTGTCTTTAGGACAGCATGGGAACAGCTTCCAGGTCATGAAAAAACTGCGCCCAATATCTGCACCATCCCCGCCCGGGGGTTATTTTGCGCAAAACGCCGAAAATATGGCAGAAAAAGGGAAACTCTGATCCACAGCGGCAGGGAAATACCCGGGGGAAAGCTGGCGGCTTTTTTGTGCAGAATTTACAAAGAACCCCCACCCCCGCATGGGGATGGAAGCTGACGGCCGCGGCGATGATAACCCCCCGGGGGGCTTCCGCCGCGGCCCGCTTTTTGTTATGCTTTGCACAGATCAGATGCTTTAACGGCTGCCGGGGATTTCCCCTCAATCCCATTTGCGTCTTAAACCTCTTGGCGCAAGGCAGCCAACACACCTCTCCCGGTCGACCCTCCGATTCGGTTCATCGGAGGGCCGACGTGCATTCGGGGAGGGCGGGCACCGAAGAAAGGAAGATTACATATGAAAAAAAGTCTCGCGCTGCTTCTCTCCCTGCTCATGCTGATGAGCCTTCTGGCCATGAGCGCCGTCGCGTATGCCGACGACACCATCGAAGTCACCGATATGAAGGGCCGTACCGTTACCCTGCCCGCCGATGTGCAGCGCGTGGTCGTCACCTTCAACATGGAGGAATATTTTGCCGTGGCCGGTGACGAGGGCATCGACAAGCTGGTGGGCTGGAGCCATAAGTATTGGGAAGGCCGCCGCCAGGACGCCTACGACGCCTTTACCGCCGTATACCCGCAGCTTGAAGAGATCCCCGACGTGGGCTATAACGGCGATATCAGCATCGAGGCCATCATCTCCCTGCAGCCCGACGTGGTCTTGGCCTCCAGCACCGGGGCCAACTATAACGCCCTTGAGCCTGCCTTTGACAATCTCCGCGCCGCAGGCATCGAGTGCGTGTTCTTTGATTTTCATAAACAGACGGTGGAGACCCATTGCCAGAGCGTGAAGCTTCTCGGCACCATCCTCGGTCAGGAGGAGCGCGCGCAGGAGATCGCGGACTTCTACGCCGAGCAGATGGCGCTTGTGACCGACCGTCTGGCCGACCTGCCGGACGAGGCCCGTCCCCGGGTGTACATGGAGTTCAGCATGGGCCCCGATCAGTACGGCGGTACCTGGTCTGAGCAGATGTGGGGCGCGTTGATCCGCACCTGCGGCGGCATCAACATCGCGGCCGGCATGGAGGGCGCTTCGGTGGAGATCGCCCCGGAGCAGGTCATCTCCGCCAATCCCGAGGTGATCCTCTTCACCTGCAGCCCGCGAAACGATGTGAGCGACAACGTGGTGCTGGGCTACGGCGCGGACGAGGCGCTGGCCCGCGAGCACCTGGCGGCCTACATGGGCCGTGAGGGCTGGGCCGATCTGGACGCGGTGAAGAACGAGCGTATGGGCGCTTTGTATCACGACCTGAGCCGCCACATCTTCGACTTTGCCGGGGCCCAGTTCCTGGCCAAACAGATCCAGCCCGAGCTCTTTGCGGATATGGACCCGGAGGCCAATCTGGCCGAATTCTTTGAGCGCTTCATGCCCGTCGATCTGGACGGCGTGTGGACCCTCAGCCTCAAGTAATCGATGGCGCAAAACAAGCTCAAAAACGATTCCAGCCGCGCAGTTTATGCGCGGCTGAATCGGCGTAAATACGCAATTATCGTCGCCCTCTGCCTGTTCTGCTTTTTCGCCTGTGTGGGGGACGTGCTGACCGCCGCGGCCTCGCCCGCTTACCGACTCTCCACCCGGGATGTGCTGAGCTGCCTGCTGCATCCGACTCAGGCCTCCGCCGGGACCTACGTCATCGTCATCAAAATGCGCCTGCCCATTGCGCTGATGGCGCTGGTGGTGGGCTTCTCCCTGGGCACGGCGGGTGCGACGATGCAGACCATCCTGCATAACCCGCTGGCCAGTCCCTATACCCTGGGCGTCGGCACGGCGGCAGGCTTCGGCGCGTCCATCGCCATCGTACTGGGTCTGGGTTCGGTGATGACCTCCGCGCTGGCCTTTGCCTTCGCCATGCTAATCTGCCTGATGATCTATCTGCTGGGGCGCACCAACGTCAATTCCGGCTCCCTGGTGCTCTCCGGCATCGCCTGCCTCTTCCTGTTTCAGGCGCTGCAGGCCCTGCTGCAATACGGCGCGTCCGAGGATCAGAACCAGAGCATCGTGTTCTGGTCCTTCGGCTCCCTGCAGCGCACCGACTGGATGAAACTGCTGATTACCGCCGTGGTCACCTTCGTGACGACCCCGCTGATCTTCATGGATTCCTGGAAGTACACCGCCCTCACCATGGGCGATGAGAAGGCGGTCAGCCTGGGGGTGAACGTCTCGGGCCTCAAGATCAAGGCCTTTTTCCTCATCTCTCTGATGGCGGCGGTGTCGGTCTGCTTTACCGGCTCCATCGGTTTTATCGGCCTGGCGGGGCCGCACATCGCCAGGATGCTGGTGGGGGAGGATCAGCGCTTCTACCTGCCGATCTCCGCGCTCTGCGGCGCGGCGATCCTGTCGGCCGCTTCAATCATTTCCAAGCTCATTCAGCCGGGCTCCGTGTTCCCCATCGGGATCGTCACCTCCATCATCGGCGTGCCGTTCTTCTTCTCGCTGGTGATCCGTGCCAATCGGGGAGGTGGCCGCCGATGAGTCTTCGCGTGGAACATCTGAAATTTACCTATCCCAAGGCCAAAGAGCCTGTGATCCGGGATATCTCCTTTGAAGCGCCGGACGGCTGCATCACCGTGATTATCGGGGCCAACGGCGTAGGCAAATCCACCCTTATCAAATCCATGCTCGGCATTTTCAAGAGCGAAGGAGAGGCTTTCTTCGACGGAAAGAACCGCCGCGACATAAGCCATGCGGAGCTCCACCGCCTGGTGGGCTACATGACCCAGGAAAACGCCCTGCTGACCAGCCTCAGCGTCCTGAATGTGGTGCTGATGGGCCGCCTCGGCACGCTGAACATCCGCGTCCAGGACGAGGATATTAAAAAGGCTGTGGATATCTTGAAGCTGCTGCACCTGGACTCCCTGGCGGACCGGCCGTTTTACGCGCTCTCCGGCGGCCAGCGCCGTCTTGTGGACGTGGCCCAGACCCTGGTGCGCGATCCGAAGATCCTGATTATGGACGAGCCGACGGCGAACCTGGACCTGGTCAATGAAATGCAGGTGCTGGAGCTGGTCAAGGCGTATACGCGGCAGCGCGGCACCTCGACCCTGCTCACCCTGCACGATCTCAACATGGCCGCCCGCTATGCCGACCGGCTGGTGCTGTTAAAGGACGGTGTGGTGTTCCGGGAGGGGACGCCGGGCGAGATCATCACCGAGGAGAACATCCGCGCGGCCTACGGCGTGGAGGTCCACGTCCACACCAGCAGCCGCACGGGGACCCCCATGCTGCTGCCGCTCAATCCCGTACAGCGGACGGATTACATTTTTTAGGAGGCATTTATGGAAATACAGGAACGTATCAACACCTATTGGTCAAAACGGGCGGATGAATTCGGAGACGCCCGCTATACGGATATGCAGGGCGAAAAGCGCGGGAACTGGACCCGGCTGATCGAGGCGCATCTGCCGGAGAAGCGGCCGCTGCGCGCCCTGGACCTGGGCACCGGCGCGGGCTTCTTCTCCTTTCTCCTGCGTGACCTCGGCTGCGAGGTCACCGGCATTGACTACTCGGAGGAGATGCTGAATAACGCCCATAAAAACGCCGAGCGCCTGGGCTATCCGGATATCCGCTTCCTCCGGATGGACGCGCAGAGCCTGGAATTTGAGGACGGCAGCTTTGACTTCATCTTCACCCGAAATGTGACCTGGACGCTGCCCGACCCCGCGAAGGCTTACGCAGAGATGCTGCGCGTGCTGACCCCGGGCGGGCGGCTGATGAACGCCGACGCCAACTACTCTGCCGGGTTCAAAGTCATGGATGAAAAGGGCTGGACGGAGAAGGCGGCGGCGCAGGCCAACACGCAGTACGCCTTCCCCGCCCAAAGCCTGGAGATGCTGCGCGAGCGCAACGACATCGCCAAATCTCTGTACATCGCCGAGGAGCAGCGCCCCGTCTGGGATCTGCGCGTTCTGATGAGCCACGGGGTGGAGCGCTTCTGGCTGGATCTGGATGTGAACGCCAACGTCTTTGGCCATAAGGCGCCGGAGGACAGGCCGAAGCTCAGCCCCGAGTTTGTCCTGGTGGCGGAAAAATAAACCGAAGTACCGAAAACAAGAAAGGCAAGGAAAGGCAAGAAGATGCATTTCCAGGCCTTTCTTTTTTTGCCCATGTTTCGTATACTGGAACCATAC
>CACZSJ010000161.1 GCA_902783825.1 Oscillospiraceae bacterium
GGGGCGGATTCATGCGAATCCGCCCCGTTTTTTTAGATCACCTCCAACAGCTTCAGCGCCACCAGAACCACCAGCAGGGCAAAGCCCAGCAGCGCCCAGGGGAGCCGGATGCCCACCGGCGGCAGGCTCTCCTGCACGTATTCGCTGGCCGCCTCCCTGGCCTGACGGAGAAGCTCCGCTTCTCCTATGCCTTCGCTGAGAAAATAGTCGTCCCGGAGAATAAACACAGCTTCCCGAAAGCGCCGATCCGGGGGCTTGACCACAATGACATTGCGCATGCAGCCCCGCAGAGTCCCGGGGCGGCGGGCGCTTTTTCTTTTTCCGGCGCTGCTTCGGCGCTCGCCGCGGCGGCGGATCAGGGGCTTCATGGCCGCTCCTCCACCCGCACGGTGACCACGGTCATGTCGTCGGAGACGCCGTAAAGCTGCTCCGCTTCCTTGAGCACGCCCCGGGCCAGGGCCTTCATGTCCTGGTGATCCGCCTCCAGCAGCTCCCGCAGCCAGGCGTCGTCCCCGTCGGCGACCACGCCGTCGGTGGCGATCACCGCCAGCGAGCCGGGGCGCAGCCGCATCCGCACCATGTCCGGCAGGATACCGTCGCCGTTGCGCAGGCCGGCCGCCAGGGTCTCTCCCTTGATGCGGCGGATGCTGCGGCCATTTTTCACGTAGGAGGGCGCCGCGCCGTATTTGTAAAAGCAGGTCTCTCCGCTGAACAGATCCACGCACATCAGATCCACGGTGGCGAAGCCCCAGCTTCCGCCGCCCCGCAGGAGCATGACGGAATTGAGGATTTTCATGGCCACCGCCGGCTCCACGCCGGAGCGCAGGAATTTTTCCAGAATGGAAATCACCTGGCTGCTGTCCCGGGCGGCTTCATCGCCGCAGCCCATGCCGTCGGAGAGCAGCACGCACAGCACCCCGGCGTCGGTTTTAAAATAGCTGCCCTTGTCTCCGCTGACGGTTTCCCCCCGCTTTTTCAGAGATGCGATGCCCACGGATACCGCCAGCGGCTCCGCCTCCAGCAGGGTCAGCCGGGCGCTGCCCTCCTCTTCTTCCGGCTGGCACAGCCGCAGCCCCGCCACCGTGGAGAGCTTTTCCAGATAGTCCGGCTCCCGGGTCAAAGGCGTGAGCCGACCGCTTTCGATGACCGCGTGCAGCCGCCCGCCGCCGTCCCGATAGACCGAGGCGTCCGCGTCGATGTCCAGGCTGCGCAAATAGCGGATCAGACGGCGCTCCACCACGGGATCCGCGCCGTTTACGCTGCCCAGCTCTTGGGCCACCCGGCCCAGCACCTGGGAGATGTCGGTATACTGGGCCCAGGCGACGCTGCGGTTTTCCGACAGCCGGGTGCGCAGCTGCCGCCGGTAGGAGAGGCCCCGCAGCTCGCTGTTGACAGCGGTGACGAAGGCGGGAAGGCCGATGCAGCGTTCCCGAAAGAAGCCGGGCAGATCCTCGGCACTGAGGCTGCCGTTGGCCACCATGGCGTGGGTGGCGTCGTTCATGGCGGAAAGGGTGTCCATGTATTCGGCGTTCCAGCAGAGGTTTTTGTTTTTGCAGCGGATGCAGACCTGATCCGCCGCCCGATCGAAGATCCGTGCCACGTTTTCGTCGTTGTATGGCTCCTCCACGTTTCGGCGGACGATTTCAAACAGCTCTCCATAGGCCTCGCTCAGCTCCTTCACCCGCCCGGCCACAAAGCGCCGCAGGCCGGACTCTCCGCTGCCCCGCTCCATGCCGTGGAGCATCAGCCCGATTTGGTTGAGCCAGGAGGAGGGGAGAACCATGAAGCACACCGAGGCGCAAAAGGTTTCCAGCAGGGCGCTGAGATACAGTTCCTCACTCCAGGCGCAGGCTACGGCCAGCGCGCCGGAGACAATGAAGGACAGCACGAACAAAAGCCTGCCGTGCTTGCCGAAAACGCCGGAGAGCAAACCCGAGAAGGAATAGGCCATGGCAAAAAAGGGCGCTCCGCCCCGGCTGATATCCATGGCCAGCCCCAGCACCGTGCCCACCGCCGCGCCGGTGAGCATGCCGCCCTTCATGGCGGAGGTCATCACCAGCAGCACCGCTAGAAGGCGCCCCAGAGAAACCGTGCGGAAGAGCACGATCCGGGAAAAGGTCATCAGCGCGCATGCGGCCAGAATCATCACCGACACGCTGTGCCGCAGCTCGGCCGCCTCGGTGCTGAGCAGCTCATCGGTGAGCGCGGCGCGGAAAAAATAGCTGCAGCCGAAGGCCAGAACCGTCTCCAGAAACAGGGCCGAGATCAGCGGGATCCCGTCCGCGGCGGCGGAATAGCTGCCCAGCAGCCCGGTGAACAGCATCACCAGCCCCGCGGCGCTGGGCATGAAATACTCCGTGCGGGAAAAGCGCAGCTCGTGGAATACAAAGGCCACCGTGTACACCAGCACGGCGGCGGCCGTATAGCGGATGCCCCACTCCAGGCCCCCGCCCAGCAGATACGCCAGCGCCGCCCCCAACAGCGCCGATGCGCCCGCCAGTCCCGCCCCGGCGCTGGCCACCATGGCCACCCCAAAGGGCGCCCGCTCCTCCAGCACCCGCGCACTGGCCATCACCAGGCCCATTGTGAAAAAAATCCCGCAGCGTGCCGTGATCAAAAATCGCTTGTCGTAGTGTCCGGATTCGGCCGCGCTGCGGATGGCGGCCAGCCGTCCCTGTCCTCCAGATGCCATAAAAATCTGCCCCCTTAAAATGTTTACATAAACATTATTGATTATAATTATGTTACATCGAGAAGGCTGTCATATGGCGCTGTTGTTTTCCGGTTTTTTCTCAAGAGAAAAGGGGAAAGGGCGCCGCTTGTTCGCAGGAAAAATCAGGCGTCTGCGCGAAAAGGGAGAAGAGTTTGACGCGGGATGGCGGCGTGTCTAAACAGAGAAAACGACAAGGACAAAGAAATCTCGGCGTTTTGCACCAAAAATAGCATCGACGGCAAAATTTTAGTGTTTATCTTGCATATTTTCCGGCGCTATGTTAAAATATGAGCGAATATATACCCTGCTTTTTTAGTCTGTTTTGCGAGGGGGGACACGAATGGAGAATCAAGCCAAGATCATTACCGTTGCCGGTAAGGGCGGCGTCGGCAAGACGTCGATTTGTGCCTCGATTGTCAGGCTGCTGGTGGAGCAGTTTCCGGATAAAAGAATTCTGGCGATTGACGCAGACCCTGCCGTGGGACTGTCCGTGGCTCTTGGCGTGGACGTAAAACTGACGCTGGACGATATTCGCACGAGCATCGTGGACAGCGTGGAGAACGGCGAGACCCGGGAAGCGCTGGAGCTTCTCAGCGAGGCGCGCTTTCGCATCTTCGACGCTCTGGTGGAGATGCCGGGCTTTGCCTTTCTCGCAATCGGCCGGCCGGAGGCCTCCGGCTGTTACTGCAAGGTCAATTCCTATTTGAAAGAAGTCATCGGCATTCTGGCAAACAGCTTTGACTATGTGGTGATCGACGGAGAGGCCGGCATTGAGCAAATCCAGAGACGTGTGATGGAGAAGGTTACCCACCTGTTGCTGATCACCGATCAGAGCAAGAAGGGCGGCCAGGTCATCGGGACCATCAAGAACGTGGCGGACGAGCTGATCGCCTACGATCGGATCGGCGCCATCATCAACCGGGTCACCAATCCGGAACTGGTGGAGCTGATGCAGGTGCCCGGTGTGGAGATCCTTACCGCCATCCCCGCAGACAGCACCTTTGCCGCCAACGAGATCCGCGGCAGGAGCGTGATGGAGCTGTCCGCGGATTCGGCTATGCTCAAGGGAGTGCGGGAAGCGCTCCGGAAAATAGAAATTCTTTGAAAAAGAGGTGTAACATTTGAAAGATCTTAAGCATCTGATCTACTTTGAAAACCTGCTTGAGAACGCGGACAACGAGCTTGTGGAAAAAGAAAAAGCCGCCGGCGGCATCTGCCTGGGCTACACCTGCTACCACATCCCTGAGGTTCTGCTCAATGTTGACAACTGTTTCTCAACCAGGCTTCGCGCACCCAACACCGGATCGCTGGATATTTCCACCTACTACATGTCCAACTACACCTGCGAGTACGCCCGCGCCCTGCTGGAGCGCGCCATTGAGGGCGGCTACCGGTATTTGGACGCGCTCATCGGGGTGGACGCCTGCTCCATGATGAACCGTGCCATGGAGCATTTCGAGATCCTCAAAGTCAACGAGAACCCCAAGTTCTACGTCACGCACTGCGACATGCCCTTCAAAATCACCGACTACACCCTGGCCGGATACGTCAGACAGATGCGTGTCCACGTGCTGGACCGGCTGACCGAGGTCTTCGGCGTGGATACCTCCGACGCGGCTATCCGCAAGGCGGTGGAGGAGCACAACGAAGTCTGCAAGATCATGACC
>CACZSJ010000162.1 GCA_902783825.1 Oscillospiraceae bacterium
CTTGCGGCCAATACGGCCTGTGACATTCCCAGCCTGGAAGATTACGAGAGCAGCGCCATCCAGGCGCAGTATCTCTGGACGCTCATGGATCCGCACTATTGAGCGGTGCCGCAGTTGAGTCCGCACAATTGAAATGCGAAGAGGATCGGGGTGAGACTGACCCCGGTCCTCCTGTCGTTTCGGGAACATTTTCCAGGGGATTTCGTCTGGAAGAACGGTGCGGGGTTTTCCGCATGCTGTGAAAAGCCGGGCTGCCTGCCCGGGGAAAGGAACGTGATACGCAACGGAAAGGAAGGGCTGCATATGTTTTTCGGACCGATGAGAGGATTAGGCCCACGAGGCTTTTTAACGGAAGAAGAGAAGAAGAATATGCCGAAGGTGTCCAAGGCGCTGCTGCTGCGCATTGGGTCCTATCTGCGGCCTTATTGGCTTCCCTTCCTTCTGGTATTCGCGGCGATTCTGCTTTCGGCGGGGCTTGGCCTGCTGCCCAGCATCATCACCGGCCGCATCGTAGATGAGGCTTTGGTTGGCCGAAATCTGCGCCTGCTGGTAAAGCTTTTGCTGTTGGCCTTTGCCACCTTGACGGCTTCTGAGGTGATAGGCGTACTGGAAAGCTACATCAATGCCTGGATCTCTCAGCGCATCATCTTTGACATGAAAAACCAGATGTATCAGCATCTGCAGCATATGCCCCATGCCTTTTTCACCTCCGAGAAGCAGGGAGACATCATCACCCGCATGAACACGGATATCAGCGGTGTCAGCTCGGTGATTTCCGGCACCCTGACCAGCATCGTCAGCAATCTGGCCACGGTGGTCACCACCCTGGTCGCCCTGTTCACGATGAATTGGCGCCTGGCCCTGGTGGGCATTGTGGTGATCCCGCTGCTGATCCTTCCCACCAAGCGGGTGGGACGCAACCGTTGGCAGATCCTCACGGAAAGCCAGCAGAAAAACGACGAGATGAACCAGCTGGTCAACGAGACGCTTTCGGTGAGCGGCTCCCTGTTGGTCAAGCTCTTTGCCAAGGAGGAAGCGGAATACCGCCGCTTTGTGGCTGTGAATGAAGAGGTAACCCGGCTGCAGCTG
Source organism: Oscillospiraceae bacterium (assembly GCA_902783825.1). Taxonomy (GTDB): domain Bacteria; phylum Bacillota; class Clostridia; order Oscillospirales; family Oscillospiraceae; genus Limivicinus. The sequence goes on from CACZSJ010000162.1 coordinate 1,090, forward strand.
AAAGAGCAGCGCAGCGGCCGTTTCTTCCGTGTGCTGATGGGCATGTTCACCCAGCTTGGTCCGCTGCTGATCTACTTCGCCGGCGGCTATTTGATGGTTGCCAGAGGCGATGCGGGGCTGACGGTGGGCACCATCACCGCCACGGTGGCGCTGATCAACCGCCTGTACCGTCCGGTTCAGTCGCTGCTGAACATCCATGTGGATTTCACCCGCTCGCTGGCACTGTTTACCCGCATTTTCGATTACTTTGACATGACCAATCCCATCGTGGAGAAGGAAGACGGGGAGCGTCCGTCTCTGGCCGGCGCGGAGGTCTGCTACGAGCATGTGTCTTTCTCCTACGAGCCGGACAAGCCCCTGCTGACCGATATCCACTTTACGGTGCCGGGCGGCCAGCTTTACGCCTTGGTGGGCCCCTCCGGGGCCGGTAAATCCACGGTGGCAAATCTGCTGCCGCGGCTGTACGACGCCACCGGCGGCTGTGTGCGCATTGCCGGCACGGACGTGCGTGACTTCGACCTGCGCTACCTGCGGGAGAATATCGGCGTGGTCACCCAGGATACCTATCTCTTCAACGGAAGCATTCGGGATAACTTGCTGTATGCCCGGGAGGACGCCAGCCAGGAGGAGCTGGAAGCCGCCTGCAAGGCGGCCAATCTCCATGACTTTATCCTCAGCCAGCCGGAGGGCTATGACAGCCTGGTGGGCAACCGGGGTTTGAAGCTGTCCGGGGGAGAGAAGCAGCGCCTGTCCATAGCCCGGGTGATTCTGAAGAATCCCCACATTCTAATTCTGGACGAGGCCACTTCGGCGCTGGATTCCCTGTCGGAAAGCGCCGTGCAGGAGGCGCTGGAGACGCTGATGGAAGGCCGCACCTGCATCGTCATTGCCCACCGCCTGTCCACCATTCTGAAGGCGGACCGGATTCTGGTGATCCGCGACGGTGTGATTGCCGAGCAGGGGAGCCATGAGGAGCTGCTTGGGCGCAACGGCTGCTATCGCGAGCTGTATGAAACCCAATTCCGCCGGGTGCTGGACTACGAGGCGGAGCAGCTGGAAAAAAGCGCATGAGCTGCGGCATACGCAGGAGAAGAATCAAACCATCCAAGGACAGCCGGGAGTGACCATACAGGCCGCTCCCGGCTGTTTGCTTGCGAATCTGGGCAGAGAAAGAAGAAAAAATGACAAAAGATTACCGGATCACAGAATAAGTATTGACATAAGATTAATAGTGTGGTATTTTTCTTAATAAGAAAAATCCGCGGTAGAATGGAGGTCGTTTCCATCCGAACCAGCGGGACAGATATTTTTCTATTCCCCCCCCCGGACGGCGTCCGGAGAACAAGGAAAAGCGAGGGAAAACGCATGAAGAAGAGCCTGCGAAAGAGAAGCCGCGCTATGCTGGCACTGACCCTGGTGCTGGTGATGCTGGCGGGGATGCTGCCGGCCACGGCCTTGGCTTCCCAGGAACGGGAGATCTGCCAGGAACACACCTGGGGTGAAGACGACCTGTGCACGGTCTGCGGCGTTGAGAAAGCCGCTGAGGACGAGCCGGGCGATGAGCCGGGCGATGAGCCGGGTGACGAGCCGGGCGACGAACC
>CACZSJ010000163.1 GCA_902783825.1 Oscillospiraceae bacterium
TATGGCTGCAGGCGCAAGAGTAAAAATCACACTCAGATGCGATGAATGCAAGCAGAGAAACTACAACACGGTCAAGAACAAAAAGAATACCACGGACCGTTTGGAGCGGAGCAAGTATTGCCCCTTCTGCCGCAAGCACACCAAGCATGTTGAGACCAAGTAACTTCTGAAAGGATGCGTGAAAATGGCTGAAGAAAAGAAGACCAATGCGGCTCCTGCCAAGGCCGTCACCGCCGTAAAGAAGGACGAAGTTCGTCTCGGTCTCTTTGCCCGTATCGGCAAGTGGTTCCGGGAAATGAAGAGCGAGTTGAAGAAGGTCATTTGGCCCACGGGCAAGACCCTGTTCAACAACACGGCCATTTCGGTGGGCGTGATGCTGGTGTCCGCCGTGCTGCTCTGGGGCTTTGACGAGCTGGCGCAGATGCTGGTGCGGGCGCTCTTTACGCTGATGGGTTAAGGCCATGGCGGAAGAAGCAAAGTGGTACGTAGTCCACACCTACTCCGGCTATGAAAACGCGGTAGCGGCGTCGGTGATGAAAGCGGCGGAAAACCGCCGGATGACCGACCTGATCAAGGAGGTCAACATCCCGCTGGAAACCGTGACCGAGTTTACCGATAACGGAGAAAAGACCGTGGAACGCAAAGTGTTCCCGGGCTACGTGCTGATCAAAATGATTCTGACGGACGAGAGCTGGCATTTGGTCCGCAACGTCCGCGGCGCGACAGGCTTTGTCGGGTCCGACGGGAAAGCCGTCCCCCTGACGGAGCAGGAAATTTACGATCTGGGTGTTGAGCGCAAGGAAATTGTGGTTGGCTACACCCTGGGCGACAGTGTCAAGGTCAACGATGGCCCGCTGGCCGGCTTTATCGGCGTGGTGGACGAGCTGGAGCCCGACAAGAACCGGGTTCGGGTGGTGGTCTCCATGTTCGGCAGAGAGACGCCGGTGGATTTGGAGCTTGACCAGGTCGAAACCATCAAAGAATAATAAGATAAGAAGAAAGAGGTGCTTTCTATGGCACAGAAAGTTGTTGGATACGTAAGATTCCAGGTTCCCGCCGGCAAAGCGACGCCGGCCCCCCCTGTTGGCCCCGCTCTGGGCCAGTACGGCGTGAACATCGGTCAGTTCACCAAGGACTTTAACGAGCGCACCAAGAACGACATGGGCATGATGATCCCCGTTGTCATCACGGTGTACGCGGACCGCAGCTTCACCTTCATTACCAAGACTCCTCCTGCCGCGCTGCTGATTAAAAAGGCTTGCGGCATCGAGACGGCTTCCGGCGTTCCCCAGCGGGACAAGGTCGCCACGATCAGCAAGGAAGACCTTCGCAAGATCGCCGAGCAGAAAATGCCCGATCTCAACTGCACCGACATCGAGTCCGCCATGAGCATGATCGCCGGTACTTGCCGGTCCATGGGCGTCATCGTCGGAGACTGAGCGAGACGTACGCTCCATAACGTGGGAGGATTTATCCATCCATTACACCACATTTTGAGGAGGAAACAAAATTGTTTAGAGGTAAAAATTATAAAGAGAGCGCAAAGCTCGTTGATAAGCAGACCCTTTATGATCCCATGGACGCGCTGAATCTGGTCATCAGCGCCAGCAAGGCCAAGTTCGACGAGACGGTCGAGCTGCACGTGAAGCTGGGCGTTGACGGCCGTCACGCTGACCAGCAGGTCCGCGGCGCCATCGTCCTGCCCAACGGCACCGGCAAGAGTGTGCGCGTTCTGGTTTTCTGCCCGCCTGAGCAGGTGGAAGAGGCTCTGGCGGCCGGCGCCGATTATGCCGGCGGCATGGAGTACGTGGAGAAGATCCAGAAGGAAAACTGGTTTGAGTTTGACAGTGTGATTGCCAACCCCAAGATGATGGGCACGGTTGGCCGTCTGGGTAAGGTTCTGGGCCCCAAGGGCCTGATGCCCTCTCCCAAGGCCGGCACGGTTACCCCCAACGTCGCCCAGGCCGTTCAGGAAGCTAAGGCCGGTAAGGTGGAGTACCGTCTGGACAAGACCAATATCATTCACTGCCCCATCGGCAAGGTCAGCTTTGGCGCAGAAAAGCTGTACGAGAACTATGTGGCGCTCCTGGGCGCCATCATCAAGGCCAAGCCCGCTGCGGCTAAGGGCCAGTACATCCGCTCCTGTGTCACGGCGTCCACCATGGGCCCCGGCGTGAAGATCAACGCCCAGAAGCAGCTGTAAAACAAGATCAGAAAAAGTGCCGGAGAGCCATTCTTCGGCGCTTTTTTCATGGACAAGACGGGAAAAAGCAGTAAGACAAAAAAACCCAGACAAAAAGCCGCCCGGCCCCTGCCGGACGGTTTTTTGTGCTTGTGGGGCTGTCGTTTCTTAAGCTGTCTTAAGATAGTGGACAAGTTTCGACATTTACGGTATAATAGGCACACTCCGCGCCGCGAGCGTTGAAAAGCGCGGACAGACAGCGGCGAGCATCCTCGAAAGGAGCAGCAACAGCGATGAACGGCAAAATCACAGCAGTTTTATTTATTATTGTACTGATTCTGGTGGTGGCGGTGATCTGCACCTTCCTCACCAGCTTTGACAGAAGCCCGGAAAGCCCGGAGCCTACGGAGGATCCGCAGCTTTCGGAAGAGCCGGTAAGCACCCAGGCGGTGATTGCCACCACGCCACCCACCCCGGTCCCGACCCCGGCCCCGACCCCGGCGCCCGCCCCGGCGGCAACACCGGTGCCCACGCCGGCCGCCACGCCGGCGCCGACGCCCATCCCCACGCCCGAGGCGACGCCGGAACCCACGGAGGAGCCTCTGCCGCTCAACTATGAGTCGGAAGAGCTGGGAAGCGGTAGCTTCCGCTCCGATACGGGACTGCATATCGACATCTCCGCGGAATGGACTGCCCGCACGGTCAGCGACAACCGGGTGGAGATCGACGTGACTGTGTATCTGGAGTCCTACAGCATTCGGCTGGGACCCTCGGAGGACGCGGTGAACATCGGCCTTGGTGGCGAGTACGTATCGTTGGGCACCCCGGCGGTGCAGTACGAAGGCAATCAGAAGCTGGTCACAAAGCTTGCCAGCAAGACCTTCCGGGTGGATCTGCCCCAGGAAAGCTCTAACAGCTACCACCTGGAGGCGGTGTATAACTTCGGCGGCACCTATGGCGGCGTGTCCATCCCGGCCATCGAGTGCGGCGGCGTCATCAGCCTGAGCCGCTTCTGATCTCACGACACGCTACGGCGGCAAGCAAGGGCTTGCCGCCGTTTTTCGAAAGGAGGAAACCCCATGCGGACACAGAAACAGGTCGAGGAGCTTGTGAGGCTGCTGCTGGAGGAGTATCCGGAGGCAAGCTGCACCTTGGACTATGAAAAACCCCACGAGCTGCTTTTTTCCGTGCGCCTGGCGGCGCAATGTACCGATGAAAGGGTCAACCAGATCACCCCCGCGCTGTTTGCCCGCTTTGACAGCCTGGAGGCTTTTGCCCGGGCGGATGTGGCAGAGGTGGAAGAATACGTCCACTCCACCGGCTTTTTCCGGGCCAAGGCTCGAGACATCGTGGCCTGCGCCCAGGTGCTGCTGGCAAAGCACGGCGGGCGAGTGCCCAACACCATGGAAGAACTGACGGCGCTGCCCGGCGTGGGGCGGAAAACGGCGAATTTGATTCTGGGAGATCTGTATCGCGTGCCGGGATCCACGGTGGTGGACACCCACTGCATCCGCCTGAGCAATCGGATGGGCCTGGTGGACGATCAAAAGGACCCGGTAAAGATCGAGATGGCTTTGCGGAAAATCTTGCCACCGGAGCAGTCTTCGGATTTTTGCCACGCTTTGGTGCTGCACGGCCGCGCGGTCTGCGACGCCCGCAAGCCCCGCTGTGAAGCCTGTTGCGTGCGGCATCTGTGCCAGCACTATTCCGGATAGGAGGAAGCGAGTATGACCAACCAGGAAAAATGGAAAAAGCTCAGCGCCCGGCTGGACGAAATCGGCGCCTACCAACGGACCCTGGGCAAGCTGCAGTTTGATATGGAATGCTGCGCCCCGGAGGAAGGGATGGAGCAGGCCGGCGAGGATATGAGCCTGGTGGGCAAGCAGCTGTATAAGCTGACCCATGCCAAGCCCTATCAGGAGCTGGTGGTGCAGCTGCATCAGGACAGCGAGGGTTTGACGACGGTGCAGAAAAAAGCGGTGGAGCACCTGTACCGGGAGTATGCCCGCAGCAAGAACGTTCCGCCGAAGCTGGCCTATCAGGTGGACCTGGCGCAAAACCGGGCCTATGGAGACTGGCTGAAGGCCAAAAAGAGCGGGGATTTTTCCCGCTTCCGGGATTCCTTTGCCGCCCTGGTGGACAACACACGCAAGCTTATCGACCTGCGGGATGAGCGCCATGGCAGCTATTACGACACTTGTCTGGACGACCACGAGCCGGGAGGCAGCGAGGCGCAGCTTGATGCCTTTTTTGCCGCGCTGAAGGAGCGGATTGTACCACTGCTGCGGCGGATCGAGAGGGAAGGAAAGCCCATCCGGGAGGAATTTCTTTCCCGCCCCTGCCCCATCCCGGTGCAGGAGGAGCTGGCCCGCTGGCTGCTGGAGCAGGAGGGGCTGCGCGAGAGCGCCCTGGTGCTGATGACCACGGAGCACCCCTTCACCGAAAACTTTGGTCCCAAAGACGTGCGGGTGACCACCCATTATTATGAGAACGCCTTTCTCTCCAACCTGTTTACCGTGCTGCACGAGGGCGGCCACGCGCTGCTGATGCAGAACGAACCGGAAGAGCTGACAGCCAATCATTGCGACAACTGGGCCAGCAACGCCCAGCACGAGTGTGTGTCCCGTTTCTACGAGAACCTGATCGGCCGCAGCGAGGCCTTTATCCAGTTTCTGTATCCGAAGCTGCGCTCCCTCCAGGGCGATCCCTTTGCCGATGTGAGCCAGCAAGAGCTGTACGAGGCGGTGAATCTGGTGCGCCCGGGCCTGATACGCACGGAGGCGGACGAGCTGAGCTACTGCCTGCATATTCTGGTGCGCTATGAGCTGGAAAAGGCGTTCGTCAACGGAGAAATCTCAGTGGATCAGGTGCCGGCGCTCTGGCGGGAGAAGTATAGGGCGTATCTGGGCGTGGAGGTGCCGGAGGACAGTCGCGGCTGTCTGCAGGATGTGCACTGGTCCTTCGACTACGGTTACTTCCCTTCCTACGCCCTTGGCAACGCCTATGGCGCGCAGATTCTTCATACCATGAAGCAGGAATTCGACGTGGATCAAACGATCCGCGAAGGGCGCCTGGATCGGATCCTGGATTGGATGCGGGA
>CACZSJ010000164.1 GCA_902783825.1 Oscillospiraceae bacterium
CCTCTGAGGAAAAACAGAAGAAATAAAAGACACAGGGACTCCGCTTTCAAAGGCGGAGTCCCTGTATGCGTATTGGCAAGCTCGCTTAGGAAAAATCCTGCAGTTCCTCGGTAAAGGGCAGGGAACACACCCCGCCGACGCAGGGGTAGAAGCTGGCCTTGCCGCCCTGCATGACCATGCCTTCGGTAAAGGGGGCAAAGGCGGCCAGCTTCCGATCCTCCGGGCGTTTGACCAGAACGCTCAGCTCCGGGGCGTAGCGTTGGGTGACACTGTGCAGCAGCGCCGGAAGCTCCCGACAGACACAAACAAGTTCCCGGCTCGGGTAGAGAAGCGGCAGCAGCGCGATCAGCCCAAAGGCGGAGCCGGCTGGATAGCGGTCCGCGCTTCGGCAAAGCTGTTCCAGCTGCTGCTGGGCTGCCTGCCGCCAGCGTTCCTTGCCGGAAAGGCGGGCCAGTTGATCCAGGAGGACGGCCACGGCGCTGTTGCCCGAGGGCAGCGCGCCGTCAAACTGCTCCTTGGGCCGCTTGATCAGAGCCTCGGCGGTATCCGAGGTGCGGAAAAAGCCGCCGTCTTCGTCGGCAAAGTGCTGCAGAATCTGCTCCGCCAAAGCCTCGGCGTGGAGCAGCAAATTGCTGTCGTAGTCCAAAGCGTAAAGCTCCAAAAGCCCCAGAGCACAGAAGGCGTAATCGTCCAGCTGGGCGGGAAGCACGGGACCGTCTGCCTGATAGCAGACTGCCTGCAGCGCCTCCGGTTGGGCAGCGCCTGCCGTTTCCAGCAGGAAGCGGCCCAGTTCCCGGGCCTGATGAGCATAGCGGGGATCGGCAAAGACCCGGGCCGCCCGGGCCAAAGCCATCAGCAGCAAGCCGTTCCAGCCGGTGAGTCGCTTGCGGTCGGTCCCCAGGCTGGCCCGGCCGCAGCGGTATTCCCGCAGCCGCTCTCGCATGTTCGCATAGCCCTCCGGCAGCAGCTGCCAGCGGGGATTGAGCAACAGGTTGGGAATGCTCCGGCCATGGAAATTGCCCTCCGGGGTGATATCGTAGCATTCACAGAAATGCCGTCCCTGTTCCGGCCCCAGCACAGCATCCAGCTCGTCGGGGCTGAAAAGATAGTATTTGCCTTCTTGACCGTCGCTGTCCGCGTCCTGGCCGCTGTAGAAGCCGCCGTCCTCCGCCGCCAACTCCCGCAGACAGTAGTCCAGCGTGGCCTCCGCCACCTCCCGATACAAGGCCAGATGGCCAGCCTGCCAGGCTTCGGTATAGGCCAGCGCCAGCAAGGCGTTGTCATACAGAGTCTTTTCAAAATGGGGGGCCAGCCATTCCCGGTCCGTGGAATAGCGGGCAAAACCCCCGCCGATATGGTCAAAGATCCCGCCCCGGTACATCTGCTGCAGAGTATGCTCCACCATGGCGCGGACCGGCTTGTCCTCCGCCAGAGCGGCGTAGCGCAGCAGAAACAGCAGCGTGTGAGCCGCGGGGAATTTGGGCGCGGTGCCGAAGCCGCCGTAATCCCGGTCGTAGGAGGCGCGCAGTTGCTCCACCGCTCGGCGCAGAAGCTCTCCATCCGGCTGTCCCTGGCCCAGCGGCTGAGCGGCGCGGATATGCCGGGTGATTTCCTGCCCGGCCAGGAGCAGGGACTGCCGGTCTGTCTCCCACTTTACCGCCACAGCGGTCAGCAGGGGAATCAGGCCCAGGGCCTGGCCCCGGCTTTCCCGAGGCAGATAGGTCCCGGCGAAAAAGGGCTGCTGTTCCGGGGTCAGGATCACGGTCAGCGGCCATCCGCCGCTGCCGTTGAGGGCCGTGCACACGTCCATATACACCGCGTCTACATCAGGTCGCTCTTCCCGATCCACCTTAATGGAGATAAAGTGGCGATTGAGGATTTGGGCCACCTTTTCATCGGCAAAGGACTCTCTGGCCATCACGTGGCACCAGTGGCAGGTGGCGTAGCCGATGCTGAGGAAAACCGGCTTGTCTTCGGCGCGAGCCCGGGCGAAGGCCTCGGGGCACCAGGGATACCAGTCCACCGGGTTGTCCGCGTGCTGCAGCAGATAGGGGGAACGCTCCTTTTCCAGGCGATTGGCCATACGCGCCTCGCTTTCCCGCCCGGGCGGCATGGGCAAAGCGGCTTGTCATCCCGGGCGACTTCGTTTATAATGGCCTTATTATAACCCGAATTTCTTTCATTTTTCAAGGAGAATACCATGGACTATCAAGAACCAATCTGCCCCTTTGACGTCAGCGCCTATACCGGCACGCCTGACGCGGAGCCTACGGGTCAGCACATGGATGTGCCCCAGCGAATCCGGGAGCTGGACGCGATTATCCACGCGGGCAAAACCGAAGAAGCCCTGGCTTTCCTGCATCGAAGCCGCGAGGAAGCCGCGGAGATGGGAGACTGGCGGGCAGAGCTGAGTATGCTCAGTGAGATGATGGGTCAGTACCGCTACGTCAACCGTCCCCAGCAGGGGCTGCAGGCGGTGCAGGAGGGAATGGCGCTGATCCGGGAGCATCACCTGGGCCAGACGGTTTCCGGCGCCACGGTGATGCTCAATGCCGCCACCACACTCAAGCATTTCGGCCGGGCGGCGGAAGCCTTGCCCATTTTCCGGCATGTGAGCCGGATCTACGCGGACAACCTGGATCCCACGGATTACCGCTTCGGTGGTCTGTACAACAACATGGCTCTGGCCTGCGTAGACCTGGAGGACGCTCAGGGGGCGGAGCAGTACTTCCGCATGGCGCTAAACGTGTTGGCCAAGGGACAGCATACGGAAAACGACATGGCGGTGACCTGGTGCAACCTGGCGGAGCTTTACGACCGGATGGATCCCCTGGACGAGCGGGTGGGCGAGTGCGTAGAGCGGGCCTGGGATCTGCTCAACACGCCTGAGCTGCCCCAGGATGGTTATCACAGCATCAGCATTGAAAAATGCCTGCCGTGCTTTGACTATTTCGGCTACTTCTACTATGTGAAGGAGCTGCGGGAAAGGGTGGCGAGGATCCGTGGCGGGGCTTGAGGAGGCCAGAGCCTTTTACGAGGAATACGGTCGCTCCATGCTCCACCGGCGTTTTCCGGACTATGAGGACAGGATCGCCGTAGGTCTGGTGGGCCGAGGCTCGGAATGTTTCGGCTATGACGACGCCGAATCCCGGGATCATGATTTCGAGACGGGCTTTTGCCTGTGGCTGGAGGACGAGGACGATCTGCGCATCGGCGTGGAGCTGGCCCGGGCGTATCGGGAACTGCCCCATCCTGCGGCGCGACAGCGCAGCAGCATGGGAGAGGAGCGGCTGGGTGTGCGCCGAACCAGCTTTTTCTACCGCCGCTACACCGGCAGCAACGGCGCGCCTGAGAGCTGGCAGCAGTGGCTGGCGCTGCCCTCCCACGCCCTGGCGGAGGCGACCAACGGCCAGGTCTGGCGGGACGATCTGGGGCGCTTCAGCGCCATCCGGGAAACCCTGCTGCAGGGCATGCCCGAGGACGTGCGCCGCAAGAAGATGGCGGCCCGGGCGGTGGAGATGGCCCAGGCCGGACAGTATAACTACGACCGCTGTCTCCGGCACGGCGAAGAGGGAGCGGCCATGCTGGCTGCGGCGGAATTCGTCAAAGCCGCCGCCGGGATGCTGTTTCTTCTCAACCGCCGACATATGCCCTATTACAAATGGATGCTCCGGGCGCTGGGAGAGCTGCCCCTGCTGGGAGAGCTGAGTCCGGCATTGGCCTTTCTGCTGACGGGAGAGAACGACCCGGAAGGACAGCAGACCAAGGCCGGGGTGATCGAGGACGTTTGCGCCGCCGTGATCCGACAGCTGCAGGCCCAGGGCCTGAGCGCCGGAGACTGGGACTATCTGGAGCCCCACGCCTTTTCTATTATGGATGGGATCCGGAATCCGGAGATCCGCGCGCTGCACGTGATGGAGGGATGAGGATGGAGCCCATGGAAATCAAATGGCTGGGGCATGCCTGCTTTGCCATCCGCTACCGGGGCTACACCATCGTCATCGACCCCTACAACAGCGATTATATCAACGGATATCCCAAGCTGCGCGTCCGGGCGGACCGGGTGCTGGTCAGCCATGAGCACTTTGGCCACAACTACCGGGAAGGTGTGCTGCTGTCCGGCCGACCGGAGAGCGACTGCCCGTTCACCATCAGCAGCCTCCAAGTTCCCCACGAGTTCAAAATGGGCAACTGGCGCGGCTTCTGCAAGATCCACATTTTGGAGGCGGACGGCTGCAAGCTGGTACATATGGCGGATCTGGGCACACAGCTGGACGGCGGGCAGATTTCCCGGCTGTACGGTGCGGATTTGGTGATGATCTGCGCCGGCTCCGCCACGGCCCTGCCTTCTCAGGAGGCCAAGCGGGCCACCGATGAGATCATGGCCAAGGTCATCATCCCCATGCACTACCGCCACGGCAATATGGGCGGGCACCGGTTGGAGACAGCGGAGGACTTTGCCTATTATTTTGAATCTCCGGACTTTATTCACCGTTACGACACGGACAGCTTTTGGCTCACACCGGACGCGGAGCCTCAGGTAGCGATACTGAAATACCTGGGCCCCTCGGCCTTCGGCGATCTGGCCGTCCCGGAGGAGAGCCGTACGCGACCGGGACTGCTGCGCCGCCTCCTGGGCAAAAAATAGTGGCGCGGACGGCTTTACAGCGCCCAAGAATTGGACTATAATATAGTGCAACTGGAAAATAGCTGGCAAACACAAAGAGAGACGAATTATAACAACACAGAGGAGGAACAACCCATGGTAAGTTTTGCGAAAAGAATGGATGGCATCAAAGCTTCGGACATCCGCGCCCTGCTGGCGCTGGCTGCCCGTCCCGAGATTATCTCCTTCGCTGGCGGTCTGCCCGCGCCGGAGCTTTTCCCCGTGCAGCAGATGAAGGCCGCCTATGATGCGGTTATGGACGAGAACGGCTCCGTGGCTCTGCAATACGGACAGACGGAGGGCTGGCTTCCTCTGCGGCAGCAGATAGCCGATCGTCTTGCGGTCAAGAACGACATTCACACCGATCCGGCCAATATTTTGATCACCGCAGGCAGCCAGCAGGGGCTGGACTTTGTGGGCAAGCTCTTCCTCAACCCGGGCGACGTGGTGGTGATGGAGAGTCCCTCCTACCTGGGCGCCATCAACGCGTTCCGGCAGTATGAGCCCAATTTTGTGGAGGTTCCCACCGACGAAAACGGCATGATCATGGAGGAACTGGACAAGGTCCTGGCCAACACCCCCAATGTGAAGCTGATCTACGTCATTCCCGATTTCCAGAATCCCTCCGGCCGCACCTGGCCTCTGGAGCGCCGCAAGCAGTTCATGGAGATCATCAACAAGTACGAAGTCCCCTGCGTGGAGGACAATCCCTACGGCGACCTGCGCTTTAAAGGCGAGTTTCTGCCTGCCCTCAAGAGCATGGATCCCAAGGAGCTGATCATCTACTTCGGCACCTTCTCCAAGATCCTGTCTCCCGGCGTGCGCGTGGGCTGGACCGTGACCAGTGCGGCCATCAATGAGAAGCTGAACCTGATCGCCCAGGCTTCGGTGCTGCAGCCGTCCACCATCAACTGCATGGCCGTGTCCAAGTATCTGGACATGTTCGACGTGGACGCCCACGTGGCCACCATTCTGCCGGTGTACAAGCACCGCTGCGAGCTGATGATGAACACCATTCGGGAGACCTTCCCGGCCGAAGCCAAGTTTACCGACCCCGACGGTGGCCTGTTCACTTGGGTGGAGCTGCCCGAGCGGATCAACACCCGGGAGCTGGCTGCTATCGCCCTGGAGAAGGGCGTGGCCTTCGTGCCCGGCGACGGCTTCTATCCCGACGGTAAGACCAAGAACTGCATGCGTCTGAACTATTCCTGCTCCACCGACGAAAAGCTGGTGGAGGGCGTGAAGCGTCTGGCCGCTGTCATCAAAGAGGCGCTGGGCTGATGGCAGGTCTGACTGCAGGCATTTGCGGCCGTGCAGAGGCGGAGGTGGAGTTTGAAAACACCGCCGCCGCCGTGGGCAGCGGCGCCCTGGAGGTTTTCGGTACGCCGTCCATGATCGGCCTGATGGAGAAAGCTGCGCTCCAGTCGGTGCAGCCCTTCCTTGAGGCGGGGCAGGGCACCGTGGGACTGCGCGTGGACGTCGCCCATCTGGCGGCTACGCCCATCGGCATGACGGTTATTGCCGAGAGCGAGCTGGAAAAGGTAGAGGGGCGGATGTTGTATTTCCAGGTCCGGGCCTTTGCCGGGGATGAGCTGATCGGCCAGGGGACCCACCAGCGCTGCATTGTGGACAACGAGCGTTTTCTGGCGAAAGCCCAGGCGAAAAAACAGGAAAGAGCCTGAGCGCACGCCCGATGTGCTGTAGGTGTACAAAGTTGTGGTTCCCACAGCGGCGATGGAGGTCGCCGCTGTGGGAATCCGTTTTTATGAGAAAAGGCAGGCGGCGATCTGACATATTTGAACCGCGCAGCGTCCGGAACTTGAAAAGAGGGCGTGGCTATGGTACAATACCTCATCCTCCCGCGGTAAGGGATGGGGGGGAATCGTCTGCGGAGGCAGGAAAAAGATGATGCAAGCTTCGGAATTAAAGCTGGTGGTGGCCAGCAACCTGATCCGGATGAGAAGCGCTGCGGGGCTGACTCAGGCGGAGCTGGGCGCCATGCTGAATTATTCAGACAAGACCATCTCCAAGTGGGAGCGAGGCGAGGCCATTCCCGACGCCTTTGTGCTTACCCAGCTGGCGGAGATTTTTGACGTGACGGTCAACGACATCCTCTCCTCCCAGGATAAGTGGCAGCCGCCACGGGACGAAGAGGATGCACAGGAGGAACACAGCTACAGCACCAACATGATCATCGCCGTAGCGGTGCTGGGGGTGTGGACGCTGGCGCTGACCGCCTTTGTGGCCCTGTGGCTGGTGGATTTGATCTACTGGCAGATTTTCGCCGTTGCCCTGCCGGTGTCAATGCTGGTTTATCTGGTCCTAATCAGCGTATTTCACAAGCGCCGCTATCTGCAATACGTGATTGCGGGCTTTGTGCTGTCGCTGTTTATTATGCTGTTTCTGCTGATGCCCGGCTGGCCATGGCAGTTGTTTTTGGTCGCCATTTTTGCGGAAATCATCGTGTTTCTTAGCTGCAACATCCGGCGGCGTCCCCGGGCGCCGGGGAAAAAGCGGCGAAAAAAGGAAGAATAAGGTAATTCTACAAGGGGTAGAGCCGACAGGCGGGAGGGATAGAGAGAATCTGGCCCTCCCGCCTGAAACGTAGAACGCCAAGTCCGGAGAGTAGTTTGTGAAAAGCCGGGAAAGAGGCTATGATAGAAGCAAACAACGAGACAAGGAAAGGAGATCCCATGGACTATATTCTCAGCTGTTGCTCCCCGGCGGATCTGAGCCAGGAACATTTTGAACGCATCGGTGTGCGCTATGTCTGCTTCCACTACGCCTTAGACGGCGTGGAATATCCGGATGATCTGGGCCAGACCGTTTCTTTTGAGGAATTCTACGCTCGTATGGCCGCCGGCGCGGATACCCGCACCGCCCAGGTGAACGTTTCCGAATACGTGGATTTTTTCACGCCCTTTTTGGAGGCGGGGCAAGACGTGGTGCATGTGTGCCTGTCCTCGGGCATCTCCGGCACCATCAATTCCGCCCGAAACGCCGCCCTGATTTTGAAAGAACGCTATCCCGCCCGCCGGGTCTACGTGGTAGACTCCCTGGGGGCCTCTTCTGGCTACGGTCTGCTGATGGACGGAGCTGCCGCCAAGCGGGACGAGGGGCTGAGCGCGGCGGAGCTGGCCCATTGGATCGAGGAGAATCGATTGCTGCTGCATCACTGGTTTTTCTCCACGGATCTGAGCTATTTTGTCAAGGGCGGTCGCATTTCCCGCACGGCCGGCATCTTTGGCGGGATGCTGGAAATCTGCCCGTTGATGAACATGGATCGCCTGGGACGTCTGGTGCCCCGCTTTAAGATCCGCACCAAACGACGGGTCATCCGGGAAATCGTCCGGCAGATGGAGCTCCACGCTCGGGACGGGGTGAACTACAGCGGCAAATGCTTTATCAGCATGTCTGCCTGCCTTCAGGACGCCCGCGCCGTGGCGGATCTGGTGGAGGAGCGATTTCCCCGGCTGCAGGGACGGGTTTTGATCAACAGTGTAGGCAATCTCATCGGCTCTCACACGGGACCGGGTACCGTGGCCCTGTTCTTCTGGGGCGATGAGCGGATGGATTGAGAAAGGAAAGCGCAAGCCCCTTCGCGCAAAGATGCGAAGGGGCTTGCGGTCTTGTTTCCGGCGATCAGAGTACCCGCCGCTGCAGGGCGAGGAAGGGGTCTTCCTTGTCTCCGGACAGGCTGGTGAAGTTCAGGCTGGTGCTTATATGCTCTCCCATGCACTGCCGAGCCAGCTCCGGCATGCGCATACGGATGGCTGAGACCACGGAAATGTGGTTGTACTTGACGCTGGAGAGCCAGGGGTTGCTGGCATTGTTTTTCTTGACGATGAACTCCAGCATGGAGGCCTGGTACATGATCAGCTTGGGCAGGATCTGTTCATAGCTCTGGACCAGATAAGGGTTGCCGCAGGAATCGATGATCAGTCGGTGGAAGGGCATGTCCGTATCCTTCATGCCCCGGATGTCCCGCCGCTCAACGCTGTCTCGAAACGCGTCCGCCAGGGAGCTGAGCTGCCGAACCACCCGATCGTCGGCATTGTAGGCGCAGCGGGCAGCAGCCTCGCATTCGATGGCGTCGCGGACCTGATAGAGGTGGATCATATCCGGCAGGCTCAGTTCCACGGCGAAGCTGCCCGCCTGACCCGGGCGTGTCACCACAAAGCCCACCTCGCTGAGGCTGCCGATGGCCTCGGCCACCGGTGTGCGGGAAATGCCCAAAGAGGCGGCAATCTGGTTGACGTTGAGTTTGGAGCCCGGCGCAATGCGCAGATTGACGATCTCGTCATACAGCAGCTGCTGAACCAGATCCCGCAGCTTGGCGTCGGGAGCGGCTTCCATATATTGCTTGAGCTTGTATTTATCCATACTCTCACCTACATTAAGGATTGTCGCCTTTATGATACACCAGGGAAAAACACCGGTCAACGACTATTTTTGGAACTTGTGGGGCGGCGCGGCGTCTAAAGACTTGGCAGACGGCTCCGGATCGTGTATACTGTTAGCCAAAAGGGCGGGGACGCTTTCTGCCGGAAGCGACAGGAAAGGGACTGAAATGGACGCCCGCGTACCGTGGGCCCGGCGGAGAAAGACCGATTTGAGGAGAAGATGATGGGAAAAATCAAAGAAATACTCCATCCGCAGGACGTGCAGGAAAAGGAGCCGAATAAAAAGAAACGGGCCGCGGCCGCAGCCGTGGCGGTGGTCACCTCCGCCAGCATGGTGGTGGGCGGCGTTTTCCAGTCTCCGGCGGATTTGCTGGAGGAGCAGAATCTGACGCCTCAGGTGATCCTGGCCGACGATGAAGATCTCACCGGCGGCGGGGATGACGGAGACGACAGCAGCGCTGCCGCCGTGGAAGAGGAGAAGGAGCGCAGCGGCATGCGCGCCGCCGTGCGGCAGCGGGTGCAGCGGGTGCCCTATGCGCTGCGTCTGCTGGTCATCCTGCCCCTGTGGTGCCTGGGCTGGCTGCTGCTGACCGGGACTTCCGCTCTGTGGACGGCCTTGCTGTCTCCGGTGCTGGGCAAGGCTCTGGCCTGGCTGCTGCTGATGGGCGCCCTGCTGGGGGCCTTCCTGCTGGCCGGCAAGACCATCTTTCCGGATCTGCCGTGGAAAAAGATTCTCAACCGCCGCAGCATGCTGGGCCTGATTCTGGGCTCGGTGGCGCTGGGCGTGGCAGATATCGTGGTGCCGCTGTTCTGGGCGGAGTATACGCAAGTGGAAAATCTGGTGCGCGCCGTAGGGGTGCTTCTGGTTTTCGGCACGGTGACGCTGCTGTTTGCCCGGCGGGAGATTCGCCGCCGGCGGGAGCTGGCGGAGCAGAACCGGGACTCGGCGCCCGAGGAAGCGCCTCCTGCGCCGCCGATCATGAGCCGCCGGGAAATCCTGGCTCTGGCGGACAGTGTCAGCCGGCCCCGATAAGCTGGGCGCGGGATAGGGAAGACCACCGGAGCGGCAAACCGCCCCGGTGGTTTGCTGTTGGAGGACTTTTCTAAAAAAAACAAAAAAATCCTGCAAGAGCATCTTGATTCATAGAGAAAAAGCTGATATTATGTAAAACATAGAAAAAGTACCCCTGTGTCCTCTGCGTGTGCCCGGCTTGCGGGCGATCCCAGGTGTGGACAAGGGCAGAGAAAGGACAGTCCATATGGAAGGCAGAGTCAATAAATTTTGGGTTCTGATTACCGTGCTGCTGTTGACGGCGGCCCTGCTCCTGTGCGTGTTTGCCTCTTGGCGGGGTTCACTGTACATCAAGCCCTCCGGCAATCCCCAGTATACGGTGACGGCGTTTTTCGACGCGCTGCTGGAGGATCACTATGAAGAGGCCTACGCCTGCCTGAGCGATTACAGCAGCCTGGGGCTGGAGAACGAACCGAGCAGCGGGGAGGCCCGTCTCATCTACCAGGCGCTCAAAGACAGCTACGCCTACGAGTTGGTTGGCCGCTGCGAGGAAAAACAGATGGAGGCGGTTCAGCGCGTCAAGCTGCGTTATCTAAACGTCAAACGGGTGGAGTCGGAGATCTCCAAGCGGGTGAACACGGTGCTGGCTCTGCTGGTGGCGGAGAAGCCGCGCAGCGAGGTGTATGACGAGAACGATCAGTATCGGCCTGAGCTGACGGACGAGGTCTATCTGCGAGCCTTGCAGCAGGTGCTGGAGTCACCGGAATTCTACTACAGTGACGCGGAGTTTGATGTGGAGCTGCAGTATCTCAACGGCCAGTGGCTGATGAAGACCAATCCGCAGCTGTTCAACGCCCTGATGGGCGGCGAGAGCTGAGCAGGAGGTGAAGGCTTTGCACGACAAGGATTTTGATTACGAACTGGAAGAGATCATCGCGGAATTCAACGACTATACGCCCCCGGCCCCGCCCCGGAAGAAGCGCCGTCGGCGGGATCCCCAGGCCCAGGCGGAAGCGGTGGCGGAGCAGATGGCTCAGGCCCGGCAGGAGACGCCGGAGGCGCTGCCTGCCCCGGAGGAAGAGGCTGTGACGCCGGAGGAACCGGCGGCAGAGTGCCCCCAGGAGCCGCAGGATGCCGCGGCGGAGGCGGAAGAACCGACGGAAGCGGCAGAACCGGAACCGGCGGCAAAGCCGGAGGAAACGGAAGAAGCGGCCGCTGCGCCGGAGAAAGAAAGCAAAAAGAATAAAAAGAACGCGGCAAAAGGCGAGGAAGAGCATGGGCAGGAGACCGTGGGACAGGCTGCGGCGGTTCGGGCGGCCACGGCGCCGCGGAAGGACAGCCTGGCCAAGCGCTTGGGACTGGGCTTGCTGAGCCTGATTTTCGCGGCGGTTTCTCTGGTGTGCCTGGTCTGGGCGGTGCAGAATATCCATCCGGAAACCACCCGCACCGAGGCTGTCCGGGGAGACGCCAAGGCGGACATTGTCTCCCGGCTGAACACCAGCGTGTTCAATTCCAAGGCGTCCGCGCTTAGCGACATCACATACATCCGCAAGCAATACACCATCCCCGAAGAGGCGGTGGTGGCTCCGATGCCCAATTCCGCCTGCTACGGCACCCTGAGCATCGACCGGGCGGAAGAGGTGCTGGACGTGATCCAGAAGGCCAGAGATTCCGGCCTGCTGGACGGGCAGGACGTGATTTTCGACCCCAATGTGTCGTTCTATTACGATTCGGATATCCGCTATTACTGTGACGATACGATCCTGGTCATCTGCTGGAAGGAACTGATCGATGGATTTACCTGCAGCTGCTGCGAGGTGAAAATTGCCGACGCTTCTCAGTTCCGCCGCAAGATCACGGACGACACCTTCGGTTCACCTCTTCGCGTCTTCGCCTCAGAGCTGTCAAACAGCGTCAACGCGGTGGTGGCCATGAACGCGGACTTCTATATGTTCCGTGACTTTGGCATCATGGCCTACAACCGGAAGCTGTACCGGATGGACGACAGCGTCTATACAGGCATGTACAAGAAATACAACTGTGTGGACACCATGTTTGTCACCGACCAGGGCGACTTTGTCTTCAGCAAGCGCTTGGAAGAGTACAGCTGGGCGGAGATGGAACAATTCCTTCAGGACAACAGCATTCTCTTCTCTATCTCCTTCGGCCCCGTACTGGTGGAAAACAGCCAGCCCGTGGAGTGCGACTGGTACCCGGCGGGAGAAATCGACAAGGGCTATTCCCGGGCGGGCATCGGCCAGTTTGACAAACTGCACTATTACTACATGTCCCTCAACCATTCCCCCGAGCGGGCTGCCCGCTGGACGGTCAACCAGTTCGGCAGGGAGATGTGCAACAAGGGCGTGAAAACGGCTTACTGCCTGGACGGCGGACAGACCAGCGAGATCGTCTTCCGGGGCGAGCCCTATAACTACATCGACTACGGCTCGGAGCGCGGCGTCAGCGACATCATCTATTTTGCCACGGCCATTCCGGAAACGGAGGTGAGCACATGAATCCCATTGCGGTCTATACCGGAGAACTCACCCTCTATTGGAGCGGGATCCTCATTGCCATCGGCATTGGCGCCTGCCTGAGTCTGAGCCTGGCCCTCTATCCCATGAGCGGTCGGCACAACGCCGCCGTGTGGGTCATGTTTCCCTTCGCGTTGTTTTTCTCGGTGGTGTTTTCCCGTGTGATTTACTGGTACTGCCACCTGGAGCAGTTTACATCCATCCGAGCCGCGCTGCTGGATTACAGCACCGGAAGCTTCTGCATTCCGGGGGTGATTCTGGGCGTGTGGCTGGGCGCGCTGGTGGTGCGGATGCTGAATCTGACAGACAGCGCCGGGCGGCTGCTGGACGCGGTGGCGCCGGGGCTTGCGCTGTGCATCGCCATTATCCGGCTCAGCGCCTTGTTCAACGGCTCCTGCCGCAGCCACATCATCATTACCGATAAGGTGTTTCAGCATCTGCCGGTGGCCGTGGCCTTTACGGACTCCGCCGGCAACATCAACTACCGCTTCGCCACCTTTTTCGTGGAGTTTCTGGTGATGCTGCTGGTGACCGTCCTGCTGATCGTGTTCTACTGCGACCATCGGAACGACCGTCTCCGGGGCGGAAACCGGGGCGGCCATGTGGCCCGGCGCTTCCTGCTGCTCTACGGTGCGGTGGAGGTCTTGGCTGATTCCACCCGCTACGACTCCCATCTGTTCCATTTCACGCTGCTGAAGAATCTCAACCAGTACGCCTCTTTCGTCAGCGTGGCGCAGGTCTTTGCGGCGGTGACCATTCTGTGCGTGCTGATCCGCTACCTGCGGGATTCGGTGCGGGCCAGGGGCTTTCAGTGGTACCATGTAGCCCTGCTGCTGATCTACGTGGGCACGCTGCTGGGCGCGGGCTACTTTGGAGAATATAAGGTCCAGCGCTACGGCACCTATGCCCGCTGCTACATCATTCAGAGTGTCTCCATGCTGGTGATGGTCTGGGTGGTGACCACCCTTTACCACAGCTGCCGGGCAAAGAAAAAACGGAAGCTTCCCAAACCGGCGGCGGACTGAGACAAGGTCGGCCCCGCGACAAGTAAATCAGGAAATGTAAAAGCACCCCCGCGCCGTCGGCGCGGGGGTGTATGTGTTTGGCGTGCCGTCTTACTGCTCGGCCAGTTTTTTGTACTTGGCGTAGCGCTTGTTGGTGAAGTCCTCCGCCTGGGCAAAAAGCCGCTCGGCAACCTCCGGGAAGGTGCGGGTCAGAGAGGAGAAGCGGGTCTCTCCCATCATGTACTCCCGCAGCTTGCCATTGGGCGCGCCGGAATCCAGAGAGAAGGGGTTGCGGCCCTGGGCTTGCGCGTCGGGATTGTAGCGGTACAGGGGCCAGAAGCCGCACTCCACCGCCGCCTTGCCTTCGTCCATGGATTTTGCCATGCCTCCAGGCAGCCCGTGATTGATGCAGGGGGCATAGGCGATGACGATGGAGGGCCCCTTATAGGCGGCCGCTTCCTTGAGGCACTTGATCACATGCTCGGGATTGGCGCCCATGCAGACCTGCGCCACATAGATATAGCCATAGGTGGACAGGATCAGACCCAGATCCTTCTTGGGTGTGGCCTTGCCCGCGGCGGCAAACTGCACCGAGGCGCCGATGGGCGTAGCCTTGGAGGATTGGCCGCCGGTATTGGCGTACAGCTCGTTGTCCACTACCAGCACGTTCAGATCCAGCCCGGAGGCCAGCACATGGTCAAGCCCGCCGTAGCCGATGTCGTAAGCCCAGCCGTCGCCGCCGAACATCCAAATGGCTTTCTTGGTGAGGGTGTCCTGGCGCTGACGCAGATATTCTACGTCCGGATCATTCTCGCTGTTCCCAGCCAGCGCCAGGCGCACCGCGTCCGAAAGCGCCACGGTTTTCTCATCCTCATCTCCCTCGGCCAGCCAGGTCTCCAGAGCGGCCTTCAGTTTTTCGTCGCCGGTTTTGGCCACAACAGCCTGGGCGTGCTGCTTGGCCTGTTCCCGAAGCTGGTCGGCGGAGAGGCTCATGCCCAGGGCGAATTCGGCGTTGTTTTCAAACAGGGAGTTGGAGAAGGCCGGACCGTGCCCCCGGGCGTTGGTGGTCTGGGGATAGGTGGGGGTGAAGAAGCCGTATGCCTGGGAGCAGCCGGTGGCGTTGGCAACATACATCCGGTCGCCGAAGAGTTGGGTCAGCAGCTTGATGTACGGGGTTTCGCCACAGCCGGGGCAGGCGCCAGAGAATTCATAAAGAGGCTGCTCGAACTGGCTGCCCTTGGCGGAGAATTTGTTCATGGGATTGGCCTTCTGGCTGAGACCCAGGCAGTAATCCCAATTCTTCTGCTCCGGAAGCTGCTCATCCAGAGGAGCCATGTGCAGTGCTTTTTCCTTGGCGGGACAGACGTTGGCGCAGCTGCCGCAGCCCTGGCAGTCCAGCACATCCACCTGGATCCGATAGCGATAGTCCTCAAAGCCCTTGCCGGGAGCCTTCTTGGTGACGCAGTCTGCCGGGGCGGCGTCCGCCTCCTCCTGGGTGAACAGGAAGGGCCGGATGGCGGCGTGGGGGCAGACCAGGGAACAGCGGTTGCAGCCGATGCACTTGTCCGCATCCCAGACGGGGACATTGTCGGCCACGCCGCGCTTTTCATATTTGGCCATGCCGATGGGCATGATGCCATCGGCGTACTGGGTAAAGGTGCTGACGGGGATGTTGTCGCCGTCGGCCCGGTTCATGGGGATCAGCACCTTGCGAACAAACGAAGGCAGGGTCTCGTCCACGGATTCCGGATCGTCGGGCAGATCCGCCCAGGCGGCGGGTACTTGGATCTGAACCAGATCTGTCAGGCCCCGGTCGATGGCGGCCAGGTTCATGTTGACCACCGCGTCGCCCTTGCGGGAAAAGCTTTTGACCGCGGCGTCCTTCATATGCCCCACTGCCTCCTCAATGGGCAGCACATTTGCCAGCTTGAAGAAAGCGGCCTGCAAGATGGTGCTGGTGCGGTTGCCCAGTCCGATCTCCGCAGCGATGTCGGTGGCGTCGATGGTGTAGAAACGGATGCCCCGCTGGGCCAGGACCCGCTTGGCCCGGTTGGGTAAATTGTCCACGAGCTGCTGGCCCTTCCAGCGGGTGTTGAGCAAAAAGGTGCCGCCGGGCTTGACTTCGCTGACGATGTCATAGGTGTTCATATAGCTTTGCTTGTGGCAGGCCACAAAGTCGGCCATGGTCACATAGTAGGTGCTGTGAATGGGCTCGTGGCCAAAGCGCAGGTGACTGCGGGTCAGGCCGCCGGACTTCTTGGCGTCATACTGGAAATAGGCCTGCACGTACTGATCGGTGTTGTCGCCGATGATTTTGCAGGCGTTTTTGTTGGCGCCCACGGTGCCGTCGGAACCCAGACCCCAGAATTTGCAGGAGATGATGCTCTTGCCGGCGGTGACGATGTTTTCGCCCACAGGCAGGGAGCGGAAGGTCACGTCGTCATGAATGCCCACGGTGAAGTGGTTCTTCTGCGCACTCTTCATGTTGTCATAGACAGCCAGGATTTGGGCGGGGGTGGTATCCTTGGAGCTGAGGCCGTAGCGGCCGCCCAAGAGACGGATGGCCCGCCCGCTCTCTAGCAGCGCCGAGCCTACGTCCTCATACAGAGGCTCGCCCAGGGCGCCAGGCTCCTTAGTGCGGTCCAGGGTGGTGAGGATTTTGCAGCTGGCGGGGATGGCGTCGATGAAGTGCCGCAGAGAGAAGGGCCGGAAAAGATGAACCTGGATCAGGCCGACCTTTTCGCCCCGTTCGCGCAGATAGTCCACCACTTCCCGGGCAGCGTCGCACACGGAGCCCATGGCGACGATGACCCGCTCCGCGTCGGGAGCGCCGAAGTAGTTGAAGAGCTTGTATTCCCGTCCGGTGAGGGCGGAGATGTTTGCCATGTACTCCTCTACCACGGCGGGGAAAGCGTCGTACAAGGGATTGATGGCCTCCTTGTGTTGGAAGAAAATATCGTCGTTCTCGCCGGTGTGACGGATGCTGGGGTGTTCCGGATTCAGCGCCCGGTCACGGAACTTTTTCAGCTCCTCCCAATCCACCAGTTTGGCCATGTCCTCAAAATCCAGCACCTCGATCTTCTGGATTTCATGGGAAGTCCGGAAGCCGTCAAAAAAGTGCTGCACGGGGATGTGACCCTTGATGGCGGCAAGATGGGCCACCGCGCCCATGTCCATACATTCCTGCACGCTGGACGAGGCCAGCTGGGCCCAGCCGGTCTGGCGGCAGGCCATCACGTCCTGATGGTCGCCGAAAATAGACACGGCGTGGGTGCCCACAGTGCGAGCGGCTACGTGCATCACAGCGGGCATGTGCAGTCCGGCGATCCGGTACATGGGAGGGATCATCAGCATCAGGCCCTGGGAGGAGGTGTAGGTGGTGGCCAGAGAGCCCGCCTCCAGCGCACCCTGTACGGCACCGGCGGCGCCGGCCTCCGCCTGCATCTCCATCAGCTTGACGCGGCTTCCGAAGATGTTCTTCATCCCGTGCGCCGACCACTCGTCTACATGGGTGGCCATAGGACTGGACGGGGTGATGGGATAGATGGTTGCCACTTCGGTAAAGGCGTAGGATATGTATGAGGCTGCCTCGTTACCATCCATGGACTTGAAGACTTTTCTGTCAGCCATAGTATGCCTCCTTGCGTGTTGATTCTCCGATATGCGGGGCGCCAGGAGAGGCGCGCCCGGCTCTTGCTTCTGATTGTAAAAGCTTCTCCCGCCGGTGTCAATATGCGACAGGCTTTTTTCATCGGGCGGGAAATTTACCAACGGTTCATTTTTTCTGTGCGCTTTGCTCTTGCGCCCGGGCAGGAAAGATGGTAAGCTAAGGACAGAAGAACAGAGCAGACAAGAGAGATCCATTTTATCAAGACAAAGGAGAGTGGTCACCATGGTTCAGATCATTATGGGCTTGAAGGGCTCCGGAAAAACCAAGAGGCTGGTGGAGCTGGTCCGGCAGGCGGTTAACGAGGATACCGGCGATGTGGTATGCATCGAGAAGGAACGCAAGCTCACCTTCGATATTCCCTATCAGGCGCGGCTGATTGAGGCCGGCGGCTATGATGTGGGCAGCTACGAGTTTCTCAAGGGGCTGATTTGCGGCGTTCATGCAGGCAACTACGACATCACCCATTTTTATATCGACAATTTTTACAAGCTGGTCAACGACAAATCTCCCGACGCGTTGGAAGCCTTTCTGCTCTGGCTGGATAAGTTTTCCGCCGCGGAGAACATCAGCTTTGTGATCAGCATTTCCGCCGACCCGTCCACGGTCAGCGAGAAGGTGCGGGCGTTTATTCTGCCATAAGAAAAAAGAAGATGACGTTTGACACACAAGAGCGGAGATATGAAATCTCCGCTCTTGTGCTTTTGCCGCAAAAATGCTATGCTTTTCCCAGAACAATCAGCAAAGGACGAGGTGTGCTATGACGGAAAAACTGTATGATTTTGACAGCGGACTGTTTCAGTTCCATGCACGGATTCTGGACTGCCGGAAGACGGAGAAGGGATGGGCGTTGCTCCTGGATCGGACGGCCTTCTTTCCCGAAGGCGGCGGACAGCCGGCGGATACCGGCTGGATCGGTGCCGCCCGGGTCTTGGATGTGCAAGAGGAGGGGGCAGAAATCCTCCATTACGTGGACGCACCCTTGACTCCGGGCGAGACGGCGTCTTGCCGGCTGGAGGAAGAGCAGCGACTGCGGCGGATGCAGAACCACTCCGGCGAGCATGTGATTTCCGGCCTGATCCATAGCTTGTACGGCTGGGATAACGTGGGCTTTCACATGGGGGAAAGCTGTATGACCATGGACTACAGCGGCGAATTGAGCTGGGGCGAGCTGATGAACGTGGAGACCCTAGCCAACCGGGCCGTGCGGGCCGATCTGCCCGTCCGGGCTTGGTATCCGGAGGCAGAGGAGTTGGCAGCACTATGTTATCGCAGCAAGCTGGATCTGACGGAGAAGCTGCGCCTTGTGGAGATTCCCGGGATCGACCTCTGCGCCTGCTGCGCCCCGCACGTGGCTAGTACCGGCCGGATCGGCGCGGTGAAGATCCTGACGGCGGAGCGCCACCGGGGCGGTACGCGCATCACCGCTGTCTGCGGTATGGACGCGATGGAGGACTATCGGCGGCGGCAGGACAGCGTGGCTGCCATCTCCGCATTGCTCAGCGCCCGGCGGGAGGAGGTCGCGCCGGCGGTGGAGCGGCTGCTGGCGGAGCGGGATCGGCTCAAAGAGCGCGCAGCAGAGCTGAGCCTGGCGCTGGTGCGGCAGTTGGCAGAGAGCACAACGCCTACGCAGGGAAATCTCTGCGTTTTTGACCGGGTGTTGGACGAGGTGGCCCAGCGGGAGCTGGTCAACCGTCTGATGGAGCGCTGCGACGGCGTAGCGGCGGTCTTCTCCGGCAACGATGAAGAGGGATATCGCTATATCATCGGCAGCCTGCACACGGATCTGCGTGCCCGCGCCCGGGACATCAACGCCGGCATCGGCGGCAAGGGTGGCGGCTCCGCTTCCATGATCCAGGGGCGGGCGTCCTTCTCCGCTGCGGCGATTCGGGCATACCTGGACGGCGGGGAAGTTTAGACAAGCATCACCAAAGTGTATAATAAAAGACGGAAAACGGTCGGGATTTTTTGTCAAATTTGACGAAAAACAGATTGACAATTCCGTGACGGTCCTTTATAATAATAAGTGTGAGAGTGGCCTCTTTGCCGACATTGCTGCCGAAAAGAGGCTAAAACAGGAAAAGAACATTGGAGGGTTACTCGTGAAAGATCTCAAGCATCTGATCTTCTTTGAGAATCTGCTTCAGGAGGCCAATAACGACCTGGTCAAACAGGCCAAGGCCGAAGGCAAGAGAGCCATTGGCTACACTTGCTATTTTATGCCTGAAGTGCTTCTCGATCTGCCCGGCTGTTTCTCGGTTCGGCTGAGAGCGCCCCGCTGCACATCCCCCGACATCGCCACCTATTATTTGTCCGGTCGTGTCTGTCATTATGCCCGCAGCCTGCTGGAACGCGCCCTGGAGGGAGGCTACAATTTCCTGGACGCCCAGATGGCTACAGAAACCTGTACGGCGACCTGCCGTTTCCAGGAGCATCTGCAGCAGAAGCGCCTGGACTCGGTGGAGGACATGCGCATCATCGACAACGACGATTTCTTCTGTGAGTTCACCGACATTCCGTTTAAGAACACCGAGAACAGCTATCAGCACTTTGAGACCCAGCTGCGCGCCCACGTGCTGGAGCCGCTGCACGAGCACTTCGGCATCGACATTTCCGACGAGGCGATCCTGAAGACCATCGAGGCGCACAACGAGGTGTGCCGGCTGATCAACGAGATCGGCGAATACCGCAAGCTGGATAACCCCACCATCACCGGCTACGAATTCCACGTGATCCAGCTGGTGAGCCTGGCCTGTCCCAAGCATCTGATCCTGCCCTACCTGCAGGAGACGGCCAAGGAGATGAAGACCCGCAAGCCCGACAGAAAGAAGGGCTTCCGCTGCAAGGTGGTGCTGGCAGGCTCCGAGAACGACGATCCGGACTTCACCAAGCTGGTGGAGAGCTGCGGTGCTCTGGTGGTCTGCGACCGTTATTGCTACGGCGCGGCGGAATCCCGCATTCCCATTGTGGTGGAGGAAGGGAAGAGCCCGCTGCGCGCCATTGCCGAGCATTATCTGAAGACCTCCAACTGTCCGCGCTTTATGCCCCAGGATGAAATGCGCGCCCGCAAGCAGAGGCTGGCCGATCTGGCCAAGGAGTATAATGCCGATGGCATCATCATCGCGTCCAACAAATTCTGCGAGTATTGGAGCTATGAGCGTGTGATCGACACCTTTATCCTTTCCCGCGATTTCGGACTGCCTGTATGTTCCATTGAGAAAGAATACATCAACGCGGCTTCCGGCCAGCTGCGCACCCGCTTCCAGGCCTTTGTGGAGAGTATTGAAATCAAGCACATCCAGGAGGGGAAATAAGATGGCAAAAAAGAGCATGAAAAAAGCGCTGAAAGACTTCTGGTTTGGCAAGCCTCACAGCGCGGAAGAGGGCGGCCGCCGGCTGGGCGAGCTGTATGAAGACAAGACAGGCTTATACAAGCACAGAGAGTGGCGCGGCGTCAAGGACACGTTCTACTACATGTACATGATCTGGGGATACAACTATCTCCACATGGTCACGGATATCCTCAAGTACAGCAACAATCCTCTGGACTTTGTCAAAGGCACATGGCGTTACCGCTGGATGGGTCAGACCTATCTGCCGGTTATCCACTGGTTTGACCGGGGCCTGCAGGGCATGCGGGGCGAAGCGCTCCGTGCCTCCGCCTGGCATTACCGGGCCATGGTCAGCGCCTCCATTCAGCAGATCTGCAATTTCTTCAACGCGGATACCCGTTTGCACAAAGGCAAGGAGAACGAGGCTTTCCGGCACACCATCCTGGCAAACGAGACCACCTGCGGCACCATGTTCTATCCCTGGATGGACGCCGGCTATCAGTACATCCCCCTGGAGATGATCCCCTATTTCGTTACCTGCCATGTCAACTCCCACACGGTGCTCAACTACATTGACGCGGTTCAGTCCATCGGGCTGCCCGGCGACCCCTGTCCCATGTGTCAGGCGGAGTCCGGCCTGTTCGTGCTGGATGACGTGCCAGATGCCGCGCCCTTTGTGATTACCTGCAACGAGGCTTGCGACGCGTCCGTGGCGACCTCCACCCTGCAGGACTGGTTCATCAACAGACCCTTGTTTGCCCTGCCCTTGCCCATGCAGTTTGATGATCCTCTGGTCAAAAAATACTGCATGAACGAGATCGAGGAATGCTGGAAGTTTATCGAGGAGCAGACCGGCGAGCCCTTCAGCTGGGAATCCATGGTCAAGCGCCTGGAAAAACAGAACAAGCTGCAGCGGGATGAATGGGAGAAATGGGAAGTGGCCGGCAGAACCGATTACTACCCGGTCAACGGCGTGGCTCAGGCCCTGTTCCGCATCTTCTCCACGCAGTACGGCATTCAGGGCGACTTCTGGGATGAGGCCAGCGAGAAGGTCAAGAAGATCATGTACAAGTGTGTTCAGAAGAAGATCAATTCCTTCCCCCAGACCCGCCACCGGGTGATTGCCTGGTCCTGTGCGCCGCTGTATTTCTCCAACTGGTGCACCTGGGCTTACAACTGCTGGGGCCTGAACGTGATCATCAACATGGACTCGCTGATGTTTGACATGGAAGTGCGCACCGACACCTACGAGCACATGCTGGAAGACGTAGCTACCTACCATATGTGGGCGCCTATGCGTCGCATGGCGGTGGGCGGAATGCAGCACATTTTTGAGCTGTGGGAGAACATGGAGAAGTTCAACTGCGACATGGTCGCCATGTACGACCAGCTCCAGTGCAAGGGGATGCAGGGCGTCCACGGCCTGTTTGAGGACGAGTTCCGCAAGAGAAACATCAACGCGTTCTGGATGCCCCACGCGCTGCCGGATTCCCGCACCGTGTCCCGTGCGGAGATCCGCCGTCAGATTAACGACTACATGACCACTGTTATGCATGAAGAGCCGCTGGATCCGTCTCTGCTGGATTTCGACGACTCTATGACCTGGTAAGAGGAGGCGTCAATCATGAAAAAAATCAAATGCCGCATCGCGAAGTTTTTCCTGAAGCTCCTGGGGATCTTTGTTTTGGCGAACGCTGCCATTTTTGTGGTGTTCTTCTTTGACCTGGACGGGAAGCTGATGTTCAACGTGGTGGAGCCTTTCCTGAAGAAGCACTACGACAACATGGAGCGCAAGGATACCCTCAAGACGCCGTACGACATGGACAAATTCCCCAAGTACGAGTATAAGAACTGAGCCGACAGAGGAGAACGAATATATGAAATACTTTGGTGGATGTGACGTAGGCTCGACCTACACGAAGGCCGTGATTCTGGACGAGACGGGAAAGATGGTAGCGGACACGACGATCCGGAGCAAGATCAATTCGGAGCAGAGCGCGATCGCGGCGATGGAAGAAGTGATCGGGCAGGTGCCGGAGCTGAAGAGCTCGAAGGATCTGGCGTATCTGATCGGCACGGGCTACGGGCGGAACAAGGTACCGTTTGCGGATGAGAACATCTCGGAGATTTCGTGCCACGCCATGGGCGTGCACGTGACGAACCCGGACGTAAAGGCGATCATCGACATCGGCGGGCAGGACGTAAAGGGCATCAGCATCGATACGGACGGCACGGTCAAGAACTTTGCGATGAACGACAAATGCGCGGCGGGAACGGGACGTTTCTTTGAAGCGATGGCGCGGAGCTTTGAGCTGAGCCTGCCGGAGTTTTCAAAGCTGAGCCTGACGGCGAAGAACGTGATTCCCATCACGGCGCAGTGCACGGTGTTTGCGGAGTCCGAGGTGATCACGCTGGTGGGCGAGGGCAAGGCGACGGACGAGATTGCGGCCGGCATTGAGATGGCGGTAGCGAAGCGCTGCTTTGTGATGGCGAAGAAGGCGGGGGCGACGGACAGCATCACGCTGACGGGCGGCTGCGCGAAGAACGACGGCTTGAAGGAAGCCATCGAGCATGTGCTGAAGCTGAAGGTGGTCGAGCTGAAGACGGACCCGCAGCTGATGGGCGCGCTGGGCGCTGCCGAGTATGCCCGCCAGAAGGGCATGGCCAAAAAGTAA
>CACZSJ010000165.1 GCA_902783825.1 Oscillospiraceae bacterium
CAGATCGTGGATAAGCTGGGGCCGGAGACCTCCTATGAGTATTTGACCCAGCGGCTGGGCGTCACCAGTCTGGTGCCGGATGACGCCTCTTACGCGCCCATGGCTCTGGGTCAGCTGACCAACGGCATCTCCGTGCGGGAAATGGCGCAGGCCTACTGCTCCTTTGTCAACGACGGCGTCTTTACCTATAGCCGCACCTATACCATGGTGACCGACTCCAAGGGCAATATGGTCATTGACAACGTGCCCAGGACCCTGGTGGCTTTCGAGCCCAACACAGCCTATACCATGACCTATATGATGAAGAACGTGGTCGGCGCCGGTACCGGCACGGAGGCCTATCTATATTCCGTACCCGTGGCGGGCAAAACCGGCACTTCCGGGCAGTACAAGGACCGCTGGTTTGTGGGCTGTACCCCCTACTACGTGGCAGCCGTCTGGACCGGCTTTGACCAGCCCGAATATATCGACGTCTCCGGCAACCCGGCTGCCCGGCTCTGGCGTATGGTGATGCAGCCGGTGCACGATGGTATGGCCTGGAAGGACTTCACCTATCCCTACATCGGGGAAAACACCGGAATCTTCGGCTTGGATGAGGAAGACTTCGAGGATCGGGACGAGGAAGAAGATGAGATGCTGGTTCTGGACGACACCGACGATTACGGCGACATCTACACCGATGACGACGGCTACGTGGTGCCGGAGGAAAATCAGAACGACGGCGCCCCGGCGCCGGAGCCTCAGACCGTGCCGGAAGAGGAACCCCCGGACGATTTGCTGACGCCGGATGAGGGAAATGTGGTTTTCGGCTGAGCGAAAAATCTACGTTTCCCTCCGGCGTTTCGGGGAAAACAGCGGTTTTTATCGCGTTTTTTACGGTTTCCATAGATTTCCTGTTCCCTTTATGTTGACATTTTGGCTTTTTTGTGTTACATTTTGACTACATTTTCGGAGGTGCTTGCATTGGCGAAGGTATTGGAATACAAGGGACATCCCCTTCAGAGAAAAGACAACATCATCTATTACGGCAGTTTTGCAGACAAGTATATCATCATGCTGCAGATTCTGGATACCACCAAGGTAAAGGATCTGGACGTGGCCTCCAAGGTCTCCGTACAGCTTCAGTTGACCGATCCGGACATCAAGTCCCGAGACCGGATCGTGAAGAAGACCGAGAAGGACAGTCTGTATACCGCCATGGATGTGGCTGCCGTCTGGTTGGAGCGCGCTTTGGCCTCCCGCTGATCTCTGCGTCGTTACGGCACTTCCTTGGCAGACAGATATCGTCTGTCAAATACATAGAGAAGGATCTGTTTACATGCGCAAAAGAATCATCCGGACACTTCTTGCCGTGCTGTTGTTCAGCGCCCTGTTTGGCGTAACCGCTTACGCGGAAACCGCCGTGGTTACCGGAGACAACGTCAATCTTCGGGACGGCCCGGGCATGAATTATCAGATTTTGGATACGATCCCACGGGGAGTAAGCGTCACTGTACAAGACCGTTCCAACAGCGAATGGTACGCGGTTACCTACGAAGGAACCTACGGCTTCATGTCTGCCAACATGCTGACGGTGACGGAGAACGCCGACCGGGTCAAGGTCGTCGCCACCAACGGCAGCGGCCGCGTCAACTCCATGTATGTGCGTTTCCGCTCCGCCCCCTCGTCCGATGCTTCGGTGCTGGGCGAGTACAATCTGGGTAAGGAGCTGATCATCACCGGCATCGCCGGCGACTGGATCGAGTGCATGATCGACGGCCAGACCGGCTTCGTCCACAGTGACTACGTCATGACAGAAACCAACGGCGCCGTCACAGTCGTGGACCTGCCGCCGGAGCCTGCCGCTCCTGCTTCTGATCCCCCGGCCCCGACGCTTGCCGTCGTGACAACGCCAGCGCCCACTCCGGCGCCTACCGCGGCCCCCGCCGCGCAGACGGAGCAGGGACAGCCCGGCTGTGTGAACGGAGACTACGTCTCCCTCCGCACCGGCGCCTCGTCCAACAGCCCCATCCTCAACACCTACAACCGAGGCAAGGAGCTGACCGTTCTGGGTACAGACGGCGTCTGGGTTCGAGTATTTGTAGATGGTCAGATCGGCTATATCCACCAGGATTTCATCCTGTCCGACCAGGCCATGACACAGGCCGCTGCCGCAGCGCCTGTCGCCTCTGTCGCGCCGGCTGCTCCTGCCGCTGCCCCTGCTGCAGCGCCCGCGGCTGCAACGCCAGCGCCTACCCCTGCCCCTATGCCCACGCCAGCGCCCGTTAAGACGAGTCCCGGTTTCATCACCGGCAACCACGTCTCCTTCCGTACCGGGCCTTCCATGACTTCCAAGAGCCTTGGGGAATTTTTCTACGGCGACGATGTAGGAATCATCGGCACGTCCGGCGAGTGGACCCAGGTTCTTTACAAGGACACGACCGGCTACGTATTCAGCACCTATGTGACCAAGGGCAGCTTCCAGACGGACAACGCCGCTGCCAAGAAGCTGGCCTCCGGGGCGCAGATCACCGGCCGCGAGGTGGCAGATTTCGCGCTGCAATATGTGGGCTACAACTACCGTTGGGGCGGCTCCTCGCCTGCCACCGGCTTTGACTGCTCCGGCTTCACCTCTTACGTGTACAAGCAGTTCGGTTTTGAACTCAACCGTGTAGCCTGTGATCAGACCCGCAACGGCAAGCACGTGGACAACAGCCAGATTCAGCCGGGCGACGTTCTCTGCTTCTACTCCAGCGGCAGCTACGTAGGCCATGTAGGCATCTACATTGGCGACAACATGTTCGTCCACGCGGCCAACTCTTCCAGCGGTGTCATCACCTCTTCGCTTTCCGGTTACTACGCCGTCCGCGGCTATTCAGCCCGCCGCATCCTGTAAGGGAATACAAGCAACGCTCCTGCGGAAATCCATCCGCAGGAGCGTTTTTATTTCCCTGTTTTCAGCATCGCCCCTGCCAATCCGGAAACCTTCGCAGCTGTTCTTCGCAGATTCCCAAAAAACCGGTAGATTTCTTGTGGCGTGCAGGGAAAAAATATGTTATACTGGTACAACTATTTTCCCATTCTCGTACAGAGGAGACTTCTATGAAAAAAGTGCAATTCACTGAAACGATTCTGCGGGACGCCAACCAATCTCTTGTGGCGACCCGTATGCCCTATGACCGCTTTGAACCGATCCTTGGCGTCATGGATCAGGCAGGCTTTTATTCCGTGGAATGCTGGGGCGGCGCCACCTTTGACGTGTGCCTGCGTTTTCTCAACGAAGACCCCTGGGAGCGGTTGCGGAAAATCCGTGCCAAAATGCCCAACACAAAGCTGCAGATGCTCTTGCGCGGGCAGAACATTCTTGGTTACAAACACTATAGCGACGATATCGTCCGCCGCTTTGTCCGGGCTTCGGTGCGCAATGGCATCGACATCATCCGCATTTTTGACGCGCTCAACGATCTGGACAATCTGAAGGTCGCCGTGGAGGAGACCGTCGCCAGCGGGGCCATTGCCTCCGGCGCCATCTCCTACACTACCAGCCCGGTTCACACACTGGACAAGTACGTGGAAATGGTGCGTGAGCTCAAGGCCATGGGCGTGAGCTCCATCTGCATCAAGGATATGGCCGGGATTCTTTCTCCCCAGAACGCCTATGATCTGGTGGCCGCCATCAAGGACGCGGTGGATCTGCCGCTGGTTCTGCACACCCACTGCACCACGGGTCTTGCCTTTATGACCTATCTGAAAGCCATCGAGGCCGGAGCCGACGTCATCGACACCGCCATCTCTCCCTTCTCCGGCGGCACGTCCCAGCCTGCCACAGAAACCCTGGCCTTTGCCTTGAAGGAGATGGGCTACGAAGTGACTCTGGATGAGGCCTGTCTGAACCGCATGGCAGACTTCTTCAAGCCCATTCGGGCGGATTTCCTGGCTGACGGTACTCTCAACCCCATTTCCATGAGCACCGATACCCAGTGCCTGAGCTATCAGATTCCCGGCGGCATGCTCTCCAATCTGCTCAGCCAGCTGAAAATGCTGGGCGCTCTGGACAAGTTTGATCAGGCCCTGCTGGAAACCCCCAAGGTGCGCAAGGATATGGGCTATCCGCCACTGGTCACCCCCACCAGCCAACTGGTAGGCACCCAGGCTGTGCAGAACGTACTGGCCGGAGAACGCTATAAAAACGTGGGCGCGGAAATCAAAGCCTATTGCCGGGGTGAATACGGAAAAACACCCGCTCCCATCGACCCGGAGGTACGCGCCAAAATCCTGGGAGATGACAAGCCCATCGAGGGCCGCTACGCCGACACCCTTCCCCAAGACGTTTTTGAGAAAGCCCAGGAGTCGCTGGGTGAGGACGCCCGCTGTGAAGAGGACGTGCTCAGCTACATCGCCTTCCCCCAGGTAGCGGAGGATTTCTTCGAAAAACGCCGGGCGACGGAAGAAAAGAAATGCGCCTACCGCATTGAAAAGATCGGAGACTGACCATGAGCTTTTCAGACGCATTGTTGTATTCCCTGACCGGGATTCTGGTCGTCTTTTTCGCCTTGCTGCTGCTTTTGTGCATCATCAAGATCATGATCGCCCTGGGCGGCCGCAGGGAGAAGACGGCAGCGCCCGCCGCACCGGAGGCAGCTCTGCCCTCCGCCGCGCCCGTGCCGGCCCCCGGCACAGCGGGAGAGCTGAAGCTGTACGACACGGATCCCCGTACCGCCGCCATGCTGATGGCCATTGTGGCCGAGGAACTGCAGCTCCCGCTCAATGAACTCCGTTTTCTTTCCATCCGTGAAATAAAGGAGAACGAACAGGCATGAAATACAAAATCACTTTACAGGGCCGCACCTACGAAGTAGAAGTCCTTCACGGCGAGGCCATGGTTCTGGACGAATACGAAGCCGCTGTGGGCGTGCCTGCCGCAGCTCCGGTCGCCGCAGCTGCGGCGTCGACTGTTCAGGCCGCGCCCGCGCCCGCCGTGGCATCTGCCGCAACTGTAGCCGGTACGCCGGTCCCCTCTCCCCTCCCCGGCAATGTGCTGAGCATTCCGGTCAGCGTGGGACAGGCAGTAAAGGCCGGAGATCTTCTGGTCATCATCGAAGCCATGAAGATGGAAAACGAAGTCTGCGCCCCCTGCGACGGCGTCGTCAAACAGATCGCCGTAGGCAAGGGTGCCGTGGTCGCCACCGGGGACACCCTGCTGGTGATCTGAGGGTCTGCCTATGCGTATTTTGGAAACCTTAGCCCGACTGGGGCAGACCTCCGGCTTCTATCTGCTTCTGTCCGACTGGCGGCAACTGGTGATGATCCTGATCGCCTGTACCCTCCTGTATCTGGGCCTGGCCAAAGAATTTGAGCCTATGCTGCTGATTGGCATCGCCTTCGGCATGCTACTGACCAATCTTCCCGGCTCCGAAATGTATCACCCGGAGCTGTGGGACGCTTACATTGCGGGTCAGATCCACCTGACCGATATCATCCATCACGGCGGTCTTCTGGACATCCTCTATATCGGCATCAAGTCCGGTCTCTACCCCTCGTTGATTTTCCTGGGCGTGGGCGCTATGACGGATTTCGGACCTCTGCTGGCCAATCCCAGAAGCCTGCTGCTGGGTGCCGCTGCCCAGATGGGCATTTTCGCCGCCTTTCTCATGGCCATCGGCATCTTTGGCTTCTCTCCCAACGTTGCTGCCGCCATTGGCATCATCGGCGGCGCCGACGGCCCCACGGCCATCTGGCTGACCTCCAAGCTGGCCCCGGATTATCTGGCGCCCATCGCCATTGCCGCCTATTCCTACATGGCGCTGATCCCCATGATCCAGCCCTGGCTCATGCGTCTGCTGAC
>CACZSJ010000166.1 GCA_902783825.1 Oscillospiraceae bacterium
CAATTTCTGACGGTAGACGAGAAGCCGGTCATCATCTATACCCTGGAGGGCTTTCAAAAGCATCCCGCCATCGACAGCATCCTGCTGGTCTGCCTGGAGGGCTGGCACGATATCATGTGGGCGTACGCGAGGCAGTTTGGCATTACCAAGCTGCAGGGCATCGTCTCCGGCGGGGAGACCGGACAGGAATCCATCCGCAACGGCGTATATGCCCTGGAAGGCAAGTGCCAGGATGACGACGTGATCATCGTGCATGACGGCATTCGGCCCCTGGTGGACGAGACCGTGGTATACGATGTGATCGAGAAATGCCGGCAGTACGGCAACGGCGTCACGTCTCTGCCCTATAACGAGCAGATTTTCGTGGTGGACGATGAGATCTCCACCACCAAGTATATCCCCCGGGAAACCCTTCGCCGGGTGTCCACGCCCCAGGCCTACCGCTTCGGCAAGCTGGACTGGGCCTATCACGAGGCCTTTGCGAAGGGGATCGGAATCCATGGCTCCGCGTACACCAACACCATGATGGTGGAGCTGGGAGAGCGGCTGTACTTTGCCGCCGGATCGGACAAGAACATCAAGCTGACCACCCTGGACGATCTGGAAATGTTCAAGGCTTATCTGCATTCCGACAAGAGCAACTGGCTCAAATAGACCCGGGAGAGAGAAAGAGGAGGCGCGCTGTGAAAGTTTTTGAGAACACGATGTATTGGGAAGATGTGGCCTTTGACGCGGAGCTTGACCTGCCCTGGGACAAGTTTCAGGATAAGGCGATCCTGATTTCGGGAGCGACCGGTCTGGTGGGAAGCTGTTTTATCGACGTGATCATGCAGCGCAACAAGACCAAAGGCATGAACTGCAAGGTCTATGCCCTGGGCCGCACGGAGGCCAAGGCCAAGGAGCGCTTTGCCTACTGCTGGGACGGCGGTTTGTTCCAGTTTATTCCCTATGATATCAACAAGCCTCTGGTGCGCGATGAGATCGGGGACGTGGATTACATTTTGCATCTGGCCAGCAACACCCATCCCATGGCCTATTCCACAGACCCCATCGGGACGATTACCACCAACATCATCGGCCTGCAGAACATGCTGGAGTTTGCAGTGGCCCACCATGCCCGGCGGGTTGCCTTCACCTCATCCAACGAGATCTACGGCGAGAATCGGGGTGATGTGGAGCTGTTTGACGAGCACTACTGCGGATACATCGATTCCAACACCCTGCGGGCAGGGTATCCCGAGAGCAAACGCTGCGGCGAGGCGCTCTGCCAGGCCTATATCCGGCAGAAGGGGCTGGACGTTGTGGTGCCCAGACCCACCCGTTCCTACGGGCCGACGATGCTGATGTCGGACACCAAGGCCATCAGCCAGTTTATTCGCAAGGCGGTGGCAGGCGAGGACATCGTGCTCAAAAGCGAGGGAACCCAGTTCTATTCCTATACCTATGTGACCGATACTGTGGCCGGACTGCTCACCATCCTGCTGTGCGGAGAGTGCGGAGAAGCCTACAACATCGCGCATGAGGCCTCGGATATCATGCTGAAGGATCTGGCGGCCATTCTGGCGGAAACCGTGGGCCGGAAGGTTGTTTTCGAGATTCCGGACGAGGTGGAACGGGCCGGATACAGCACCGCCACGAAAGCGCGGCTGGACGGCAGCAAGCTGCAGGCCCTGGGCTGGAAGGCCCGCTATGACATTCAGACGGGGATTCCCCGGACGGTGGAGATCCTGCGGCAGTGCGCCGACTGAGACCAGGTACGGCAGGACGCCCGGGCACACAGTTGCGGGAAACAGCAAAGATTGCGCCGGAAGCCAGGCGAAGCTTTTTGCTTCCGGGAAAGAGGACGAAGTATGGCATGGAAATCGAAGATCAATCGAATCTTGCAGAAGAGCCGCCGCCCCCAGGAAGTCGGCGGGCTTTCCCAGGAGGAGAGCAGGGAGCTGGCAGTATGCAGGCAGCTCCTGGACGGCTATGACCGGGATCATGTCTGGGCCTTCGTCTCCGGACAAAGCAGTCAGGATTTCAGCGGCAACCCCAAGTACCTCTTTGTGTATATCAACCGCTATCGGCCCGATATCCGGGCCTATTGGCTTTGCAGCGACAAAAAAACCCTGGAGCAGGTGCGGGGACTGGGCTTTCCGGCCATGGATCTGGAGAGTCCGGCGGCGCAGTATCTGATCAATCGTACGGGGGTTTTGGTCTGCGAGCAGGTGAAGGCCTACCTGCCGGAGGGCTTTGAGGACGTGAAATACGTCAATCTCTGGCACGGGGTGGGCTTCAAATCCATAGAGCGGCACCAATTCTCCGGCGACATCGCCATGAGTCTGGCTCGGAAATATGTGTCCAGAGGGACGTTTTTTCATGACAGGCAGCTTTTGCTGGCTACCTGCCCTTTGATTGAAAAGGACTTCAGAAGTGACGCCGGCGTGGAGGCAGAGCATATCATCCGCGCCGGCTATCCGCGTTGTTTGTACCAGGAGAATTTCCAGCCGATTGTCACCTACGACCATGATCTGCGGGCCCGCAAGGGCCTGCCGGCGGATACCCGCCTGGCTGTGTACGCGCCCACCTTCCGGGCCAATCTGGGCTCCACCTTTACCCGGGCGATTCCGGACTTTGAGCGTTTGCATCAGGTCTGCCGGGAAAAGAATATCCTGTTGATCTTCAAGGTGCATCCCAACATCGAGCGGGAAGTGGGCTTCCTGCGTGCCTGGGAAAGCTACGGCGAGTACAGCCATTTCCTTTTCTGGAACAACCAGGAGGATTTTTATGAGGTCATGCATCAGATGGATCTGGCCATTGTGGACTATTCCAGCATTTTGTCCGACATGGTGGCCATGGGCGTTCCCCATTACATCCGCTATGCCTTTGACCTGGACGAGTATCTGAAGACCGCCGGCGTACACGACAATTATTTTGAAGTGACCACCGGCCGCCTTTGCCGGGACTTCGACGCGTTTTTGGACGCAATTCGCGGCTATGACCGGGAAGAGGAATCGGCGGAGATCCAGCGGCTGAACCAGCTGCTTTGGTCGTATTCCCGAGGCAAAGAGGATTTTGATCAGATTGTGGAGTGCGCGCTGCATTTCCGCCCGGAAAAGCGGAGCTATCCCAATCTCTACAGCTTTGACGTATTTGATACGCTTATCTCCCGCAAGGTGCTGGAACCGGCCGGCATTTTCTATGCCGTGCAGGAAAAGATCGCCCGGCAGGGAGGCTTTCCTTATCAGTTTACCCGACGCTATCCTCAGATCCGGGCCGCTGCGGCACAGAACGTGCGGGAGTATTACGCCAAATCCTGCGCGCTGCGGCACAGCGAGCGGGTGGAAATCCGGTTTGATGAGATTTTTGATCGTCTGGCCGCGGTATATGACCTGGAAGAGGAGCAGATCGCCTGCCTCAAGCGTTGGGAGCTGGAGGCGGAGGAAGACAATGTCCAGCCGATACCGGAGCAGATTCAGCTGCTCAAGGAGCTGGTAGCCCGAGGCGAGACGGTGGTGCTGATCAGCGACATGTATCTGCCGGAGGCGGTGGTGCGGCGTTTGCTGGAAAAGGCGGATCCGGCGCTGGGGCGCTTGCCCCTGTTTCTGTCCAGCGAGTATGGCGTGCTGAAAACCTCCCAGCGGCTGTTCTTTGAGGTGTATAAGAGTTTTCAGCCGTACTATAATTTTGAAAAGTGGATCCACTACGGGGACGATCCCAATGCGGACATTCGCCAGGCCCGCGGCTTCAAGATCCAGGTCCGCCCCATTCCGCGGGTGCGGTTTCGGG
>CACZSJ010000167.1 GCA_902783825.1 Oscillospiraceae bacterium
AAAGCGCATTTTCTGCGGGAGCGGGAGCTGTGCTACCGTTCCCAGCTTTCCCCGGACTGCCGGAAGCAATGCTCCGCCTGCGGAGCGGCGAAGCTGTTGACAGGAGGGCGCTGTGATGGATAAGCTGAGGCTGCGTTTTACCAAGA
This sequence comes from Oscillospiraceae bacterium, assembly GCA_902783825.1. GTDB lineage: Bacteria > Bacillota > Clostridia > Oscillospirales > Oscillospiraceae > Limivicinus. Next base: position 147 of record CACZSJ010000167.1, read on the forward strand.
CGGGACGGGCGATCTATATCTCTCACCTTGACCTGATGCACACCATGCAGCGGGCCTTTTCCCGTGCCGGCTACGCGCTGAAATACTCTGAGGGCTATAACCCGCACCCACAGATTTCCATTGCGCTGCCGCTGTCGGTGGGGACGGCGAGCCTCTGTGAAATCATGGATTTTCGCCTGCGCGAGGACGCAGACCTGGCGGAGCTGCCCGCTAGACTTAGCCAGGTGCTCCCGGAGGGGATCCGCATCCTGGAAGCCTATGAGCAGCAGCGAAAGGTGGCACAGCTGAAATGGCTGGATGTGGCAGGGCGTTTGGAATACGATGAGCGAGACGCTGTGGAGATGGCCGCCGCGCTGGGGGCGTTCTACCAACAGAAAAGCGTCGTGATCCAGAAAAAGAGTAAGCGGGGCGTGGGGGAGTTTGAGATTTGGAATGGTCTTTCCTCCATTGACTTTCGCGAGAAGGACGGCTTTGTGATTGCCTCGGCGCGCATTTCTGCCCAGGAGCCGACCTTAAATCCGGAGCTCTTGGTTGAGGCGTTGCGACAGATACAGCCCGAACTTGCCCCGGATTTTGCGCAGTTTACCCGCTTGGAGACCTACGATGCAGAGATGCAGATCTATCGCTGAGGGAGGATGAAGTATGAAGCGCATCGCAATTTTCCAAAGCGATCTGGGCGTCGGCGGGATTCAAAAATCCATTGTGAATCTGCTGCGGAATCTGGATTATGAGCGTTTCCAAGTGGATCTCTTTCTTTCGGAGAAGAACGAGTTTTGGACCACCGATTTTCCCGAAGAACTGACGATTCGTTATCTAAAGCCCACGCCGGCCTTGTATAAGTTTATGCCCTTTTCCCTGGCCCGCAAACTGCTGCATTATGATTTTTCCGACTGCGGCAGCTATGATTTGGCCATTGATTTCAATTCCTACCAATGCAGTTGTGCGGTAGGAGCCACAAGCGTACCGGCCAAGTACCGTGCCATGTGGGTGCACAACAATGTGGAGATCAAGCTGGAGGATGAATGGAAATACCGGGTGCTCTGGCACTTTTTCAAAGGGAAATTTGCCTTATATGACGAGTTCGTCTGTGTGTCACGTGCGCTGATTGAGCCGTTTCAGAACATGTCCGGCGTCCGGGACAAACCGTTCCGGGTTATTCAGAACTACATTGACGCGGCGGAGATCCACCGGAAAATGCTGGAAGAACCGGATGACCTGCAGCTGGATGAGCACTGTCTGAACGTAGTGGCTTTGGGCCGCCTTTGCCACCAGAAGGGCTACGACATCATGCTGGAGGTTTTCGCCGAGGCTTGCCGGAAGCGAGACGATTTGCGGCTGTACATCATCGGAGACGGCCCGGATCGGGAGATGCTGGAGCAGCTGAGACAGCAGATGAGATTGCAGGACCGAGTGTTTTTCCTGGGAAATCGGGAGAATCCTTACTGCTACATGAGCCGGATGGATGCCTTTTTGTCCACATCCCGCTATGAAGGGCAGCCGCTGAACATCATGGAGGCAATGGCGGTGGGGCTGCCGCTGTACTGCAGCCGGAATCTGGAGCAGTACACCGAGGGCCTGCAGGGATATGACGATCTGGCTGAGGCACTGGCGACGGCTGAGAAAGGGGAGAAGCATCCGGACTCGCTGACGACGTACAACGGGGAAATCCTGCAAGGGATTGCGGAGCTGGCATCCTCAGGAGATTGCTGATTCGAAAGGAAAAATCCTTTTTGCGGCGTCGCAAGTCTGTCGACATAGAAATCTACACGGAAAACTTGATTTTTCCAGCGAAAAACTGTTGACATTGCGGCATTTCCATGGTATCCTCTTATGGCCGCATTGAAGGGGTTTTAAGTGAGCAAGACGCTTCGCCCCCAGAGCGAGTCCTGAAAAGAGGGAGGAAACGTTATGAAGCATGCAATCATCGTCACAGGCGGCAAGCAGTACCGTGTGGCGGAGGGCGACGTGATCTTCGTGGAGAAGTTGGACGTTGCCGCCGGCGAATCGGTCAAGTTTGATCAGGTTCTGGCTGTTGTAGACGGAGAGACCGCCGTGTTTGGCGCGCCCGTTATCGAAGGCGCTACGGTCACCGCGAACGTGGTCAAGAGCGGAAAGAGCGCGAAAATCCGCGTCTTCAAGATGAAGCCCAAAAAGGGCTATCACAGAACGCAGGGCCACAGGCAGCCTTATACCAAGGTTCAGATCGAAGCCATCAATGCCTGAGATTCCGCAACGGATAATGACCAATGGAGGTGTAAGCTAATGGCACATAAAAAAGGTATGGGTTCCACCAAGAATGGCCGCGACAGTGAGTCGAAGCGTCTTGGCACCAAGAGAGCCGATGGGCAGTTTGTCCTGGCCGGCAACATCCTTGTCAGACAGCGCGGAACCAAGATCCATCCGGGCACCAATGTGGGCAAGGGCAGTGATGACACGCTGTTCGCCCTTGTGGACGGCACCGTGAAGTTCGAGCGCATGGGCAAGGACCGCAAAAAGGTCTCTGTTTACGAAGAAATCGCACAGTAAGTGACCGAATCAAGGCCGGACGGTTGTCCGGCCTTTTTGTTTCGACGATTGCCGCTGACGCGGCGGAGAGGAGGGCATATGGCCGCTTCTTTTGTAGATAAGGTTAGAATCAGCATTCACGCCGGCAAAGGCGGCGACGGCGCCGTGGCGTTTCATCGGGAAAAATATGTGGCAGCCGGCGGGCCGGACGGCGGTGATGGCGGGCGCGGCGGAGATATAATCTTTGTGGTTGACGATAATATGTCTACCCTGATGGATTTTCGCTACAAGCGTAAATATGTAGCTGGGAACGGCGCCAACGGTCAAGGCAAGCGCTGCTATGGCAAAGACGGAGAGACGTTGTACATCCGTGTCCCCCGGGGAACATTGATACGAGATACCGAGAGCAATGCCATCATGCACGACATGTCCACCGGCGAAAACTATGTAGCGGCCAAGGGCGGGCGCGGCGGCTGGGGAAACATGCATTTTGCCACTCCAACCCGTCAGGTGCCACGTTTCGCCAAGCCAGGGTTGCCCGGCGAGAGCCATGATATCACGCTGGAGTTAAAACTGCTGGCGGACGTGGGTCTTGTGGGCTTTCCCAATGTGGGAAAATCTACCCTATTGTCGGTGGTGAGCAAGGCGCATCCCAAGATTGCCAATTATCATTTTACTACCCTTTTTCCCAACCTTGGCGTCGTCTATGTGGACGAGGGCAGCTCCTTTGTTATGGCGGATATCCCGGGCATCATTGAGGGCGCCTCGGAAGGCGCCGGCCTGGGCCATGATTTTCTGCGGCACATCGATCGCTGCCGTCTGCTGGTGCATCTGGTGGACGTTTCCGGCAGCGAGGGGCGGGATCCGGTGGAGGATTTCGACACCATCAATACAGAGCTGCGGGAATACAGTGAGGCGCTATCCCAGCGCCCCCAGATCGTAGTGGCGAATAAGTGCGATCTGCTGGGGGAGAACCGTGAGAATCTGGAACGGCTCAGAAGCCATGTGGAAGGACTGGGATATGAGTTTTTGGAAATGAGCGCAGTGACCCATGCGGGAACTCGCGCGCTGGTTCAGTCCTGCGCAGGGAAGCTTGCTCAGCTTCCGCCTATCTCGACCTTCGAGGCAGACTACGTGCCGCCGGAGCCTGTTCTAGACACTTCGGAGGATCTCCGGATTGAGCATTTCGACGATATGTGGATCGTGGAAGGACCCTGGCTGCAGCGCCTGGTTGCTACCGTGAATTTTTCAGACTATGAAAGCCGCATGTATTTCGACCGAATCCTGAGGGAAGCCGGTGTGTTTCAGCGGATGGAAGAAATGGGCGTGCGCGATGGAGACACCGTCAGCATGTATGACCTGATGTTTGAATACAAGGAATAAGAAAAATTGCAGGAGAGCGAATGCTTTCCTGCAATTTCTTATTCTTTGCCGAAGCTTACTTCATGCCGTTTTCGTAGGCCTCGATCATCTTCTTGACCATCTGGCCGCCAACGGAGCCGGCCTGACGGCTGGTCAGATCGCCGTTGTAACCGTTCTTCAGGTTCACGCCAACCTCAGAAGCGGCTTCCATCTTGAACTTGTCCATGGCCTCGCGCGCAGCGGGGTTGACGAGCTGATTGCTGGAAGTGTTAGACATCGAATACATCTCCTTTTCTGTGAATTGGGTTTTTGCCCGTGCTTATCTTTTGCGGATGCAGACAAGATATACTGCGGAAATCAGGTAATATTTTCTTGCATCAAGAGAAAGCGCCGCTTGCAATCGGGAAGCGTGGCGGTGTATGATGTGAAAAAACAGAGTGCACATGCAAGGATGAATTCAAGACACCAAAAAAAGATTGCTTGGCTACGGCGTTTCGACGGTCGCGGCGCTGCTTTTTTGTTTTCTCTGCGCCTTCTCTGGTGAGCGGCATCAGAGCTAACTATCCTGGTGAAACGCTGTTTTGCAGATAGGATTGTGGATTCTACGGGCTTTTTTCTGGCAATTGCAACAATATCTTGTGTAAATTGGGCAAAGTCGCTTGACAAGAGAGGAAAGAAAGGGTAACCTCTATATATTCAATATTGCATAAAAAGTGCTGATGGAAGATAAGAGGAAGCTGATTATGGCAAAGCATCTTGCAAAAGAGAAAAAGGCGGGAGAAAAGGCCCGAAAGGCTGCCAATGATTTTCGCCTGAGCTTTGGAGACGCGAAACCGAGGCCGCTGCGGCACACGCAGCGAGAGAGAAAAGGGGAGGCGGAATGGAACGCACGCTATGACCGCGTTTTTTCCGTGCGGATGATGGCGCCTGTTTTGGCGGCGGTACTGCTGTTCATTGGCGCGTGTTTTCTACCAGAAGGCGGGAAGCTGGCGTTTGCGGTGTTTGCCTTATCTGCGGCTATGTGCGCTGTGGATCCGATCAGGCGTTTTGTGACGAGATTTCGAAAAAAAAGAGCGGCCCTGGAAACGGTCTTGCTGTTGGCGGCGATCTTCTTGGCTTTTGTTGCAAAAAAGCCGATGGCGGCGGCATTGGCCGCCATGCTCTGGCGAGCGGGAGAGCAGGTGGAAGCCTTTGCCATGTCAGCTGGGGAGGGCTCCGTAGAAGGGTTCCGCAATATGCTGCCGGAAAAGGCGAGACAGGAGACGGAGGAGGGGCCGATTGAGCTTGCGCCGGAGATGCTGTCATTGGGAGATGTGGTGCGGGTGCTGCCCCACGAGGTTTTTCCCATAGATGGCGTGGTTCTCCAAGGTCGTTCTGAAATGGAACTGTTTCCGCTTACGGGGGTTCAGGAGGTGAAAACGCTGGAACCCGGGGCGACGGTGTTTTGTGGCTGCGAGAACACGAATGGAGAGTTGCTGATTAGGGTTACCCGTCTGTTTGACGACAGCGCCATGGCGGTTCGCCTGCGTTCGCTGAGGCAGGCGTGGAAGGGCAGGAGCTCTTTGGAAAAAAGCTTACGGCGCGCGGCATTGATCCTGTTGCCGATTCTGGCGGCGCTGGCTCTGGTGCTGGCCCTTACGATTCCAAATAAGGTGGAGGATGCCCAGCAGGAAGCCAAGCAGATGCGAACGCCGTTGGAGCGTGCGGCAGTGGTATTGCTGCTGGCATCGCCCAGCGCGGTTTTGATTTCGGTACCCTTGTCTTTTCG
>CACZSJ010000168.1 GCA_902783825.1 Oscillospiraceae bacterium
GCCACGTGCAAAATCTCCAAAAATTCTCGCGCCGTCATATCACGCCTCCTTGAAGCCCCGGCGCCTCAATCGGTCACCACGATGCTCTCGATCACAGGCTGCTGTGCTGCCGGGATGGTGCCGTTGTTGTCAATGGGTCTCGCGTCCCGGGCGATTTGCTCGGCCAGCTCCATTCCCTCCGTAACCCGGCCAAAGGCGGCGTAGCTACCGTCCAAAAAGGTGGCGTCTGCCACGGTGATAAAGAACTGGGAGCTGGCGCTGTTGGGATCCTGGGCCCGTGCCATGGAGATCACGCCCTTGACATGGCTGATGGGGTTATTCACCCCGTTTTTCTGAAACTCTCCCTGGATCTTTTCCGAAGCGCCGCCGGTGCCATTGCCCTCCGGATCGCCGCCCTGGATCATAAAGCCGTCCATGATTCGATGGAAGGTCAGCCCGTCATAAAAGCCCTCCTGCGCCAGCTTGACAAAGTTGGCCACCGTTATGGGCGCGGCAGATGCGTCCAGCTCCAGCTTGATGGTCCCATAATCCCGCACAGTTATTTCCACATGGCGCAGACTCCCTGGCTCTGTCTGCCCGGCGTCTGCGGCCGGCGCCGAAGGCTTTCCGCAGGCACAAAGTGTCAGCGCGGCAAGCAGCGCCGCCATCATGGCAATTCGTCTCTTCATCCTTTGTCTCCTTCTTCTTTATGATTCTCAGAGGGGCATATCCTTGGCGCCCGCTTTTTCAAAACTCACTGGCCGCTCGATTCCCGATCCACCAGATAGGGCAGCGAGAACTCGTTGATTGACCGCCGCTTTTCCACAATGGCCTGAAGCATGGCCTCCGGCTGTGTGATTGCGCGCCCGTGCAGCCGGTGGATTCCCAGCTCCAGCAGCTCCGGGCAGCAGCTCACACTGGGTCCGGTGAGAAGTACCTGCGCGTGACGGCTCAACTCCAGAAGACGGGGCATGGTCTTGTTGATGGCCGCGCTGCCGGTGATGATCACCAGGTCGCAAAGGGGCAGATAAAACTCGCTGGCGCTGTCGAGCAGGGTGTCCGGTTTTTCTTCTCGATCCATGACGTAGAGTTTTTTTGCGCAGCGGAAGTCTTCCGCCGTCATATTGCTGTGGCCGATCATTTTCCCGATCATGCCCACCGTTTTGCCGCTTATCTCTACATCCTCCAGCGTTTTGCCGTCCACCTTTATAAAGCCGCAGTCAGGCCGGTTGTAAAAGGCGTTGACGGCGGCAAGCGCCTCGCTGGCTTCCTCCATATTCCAGGAAAGCATCGCCTGTCCCGCTTCAGGCAGGGCCAGGCCCACCAGGCTTTCAAACATCCTGGGCACTGTCTCGCCCGGCGTATGCATAGCGACGCCTGTGCTCCCGTCGCTGAGCACGGCTGCGGTCCAGGAAACGCCGTGGACCAGCCTTTGTACCCGCAGGCGGCCGGGAAGCCCTTGCAAAAGGATCTCATAATACGCGGTATCTGCCATGGCGGCGCCTCGCTTTCTCCTCTTCATCCTCGCTTATCATACACATACGAAGGCAGAATCGTCAAGTCCCAAGTTCAAGCATTGCAGCCCTCCGAGGGACCAGCTCGGAGGGCTGCAATATGGTGAGAGATCAGCTGACCGCCCTATGTCAGAGAGGTGAAACAGACACAGGAATTGAGGGGAATCCAAGCGGCCAGCAAAACATCTGATCTGTTTAGAGTATACCAAAGCTCTTTTGTTTGCGGAAGCCCCCCGGGGGGATATCATGCATAAAAACTTTTGTTTTTGCGTTTTTTCGCCAGATCTGCGCAGCCGCGATAGGTACCGCAGCGTTATCGTCATTCAGGCAGAACCGAAAGCTGTGCCGGCGGTCTCCAGCCAGCACGTCCCAGTTTTTTTCGTCCAGCTATCTCAGATTCTTTGTAAAGAGCGCGCGAATGGCGTTAAGCACAGCCAGCACCATCACGCCCACATCCGCGAAGATAGCCAGCCACATATTGGCCAGCCCTGCCGCACCCAGCGCCAGGCAAACAAGCTTGACGCCGATGGCAAGCCCAATGTTTTCATGAACAATGCGCATACATTTTCTGGCTATGCGGATGGCCAGCGCAATTTTCTTCGGATCGTCATCCATCAGCACCACATCCGCCGCCTCAATGGCCGCGTCGGAGCCCAAAGCGCCCATGGCAATGCCCACATCCGCCCGGGTCAAAACCGGCGCATCGTTGATGCCGTCGCCCACGAAAAGCAGAACCGAGCGTTCCGTCTTTTTCGCCAGCAGCTCTTCCACTGCCGTCACCTTTTCCCCCGGCAGAAGCCCGGCGCGCACCTCGTCAATCCCGATCTCCTCGGCTACCGCCCGGCCTACCCCGTCGGCATCGCCCGTAAGCATCACCGTTCTCTTGACTCCGGCGGCGCGCAGCGCGCGGATTGCCTCTTTCGCCGTGGGCTTAATCCGATCCGAAATCAGCAGATGGCCCGCATAGGCGCCGTCCACCGCTATATGGACGACGGTGCCCACCTGGCGGCAGTCCACATAGGAAATCCCCAAGCTTTCCATGAGCCTGGCATTGCCTATGGCAAGCTGCAGTCCGTCCACCCGGGCCACAAGGCCATTGCCTCCGATTTCCCTGACCTGAGAAACCCGCGCCTTATCCAGCTTGCGCCCGGAAGGCTCCGCCTTCCTTTCAGCAGACTCGCCATCGTCCCGGAAGACTGCGCCCTCCAGGTAGGCCTTCTGGATGCTGCGCGCGATAGGATGGGTGGAAAAGCTCTCCGCGTGAGCAGCCAGTTCCAGCAGCCTCTCGTTATCCATGCTGCTGTGGTGCATGCCGTTGACCTCAAAAACACCCAGGGTCATGGTGCCCGTCTTGTCGAAGGCCACCATCTGCGTCTTGGAAAGAGCCTCCAGATAGTTCGAGCCCTTGACCAGCACGCCCTCGCGGCTGGCACCGCCGATCCCGGCAAAAAAGCTCAGCGGAATGGAAATCACCAGCGCGCAGGGGCAGGAGATCACCAGGAAGGTCAGAGCGCGGTAAATCCAATCTCCCCAGTCGGGCGCCTGTCCCAGAAGGAGAAAAAACAGCGGCGGCAGAATCGCCAGCGCCAGCGCACTGCAGCAAACCACCGGCGTATACACGCGGGCAAAACGGGAGATAAAAGCCTCAGAGCGTGCCTTCCTGGAGGTGGCATTCTCCACCATGTCCAAAATCTTGGAAACCGTGGATTCCCCAAACTCTTTGATGGTACGCAGGCGCAGCAAGCCGCTGAGATTGATGCAGCCGCTGATGATCTCATCTCCCGGACGCACCTCCTTTGGGATGCTCTCCCCTGTAAGAGCGCTGGTATCCAGTGCGCTGACTCCCTCCAGCACCACGCTGTCGATGGGAATCTTCTCTCCGGGCTTGACGACGATCACCGTGCCAATCTCCACCTCGTCGGGATCCACCTTCTTGAGCTCCCCGTCCGCTTCCACATTTGCGTAATCCGGCCGGATATCCATAAGGGCGCTGATGCTCTTCCGGCTCTTGCCTACAGCATAGCTTTGGAACAGCTCGCCCACCTGGTAGAAAAGCATCACGGCGATGGCCTCGGTATAATCTCCGCTGTTCTCCATCAGCGCGATGGCAATGGCGCCGATGGTGGCCACGGCCATGAGGAAATTTTCATCGAAAACCTGCCGATTCTTAATGCCCTTGCCCGCCTTGAGGAGGATATCGTAACCCACCGTCAGATACGGGATCAGGTAGAGGCAGAGCCAGACCGGTTCCCTCACCTGCTGCCCAAAGGCTTTCCTCGCAAAATAGAGGACCAGCATCAGCGCAGCTGCCATCAGGATCCGCAGCAGCATCTTTTTTTGTTTCTTCGTCATGGCCTATCCCTTTCCCAACACACGCACGGACTCCGTCACATGCGTCTTGGCTGCTTGCCTTGATTACAGCTCAATCTCGCAATCGTCCTCGACCTTTTTGCAATTCTTCCGCACATCCTGCATAACGGCCTTGGGATCGACGCCCTCCTCAAATTCCACGTTCATCTTCAGTGCCATAAAATTGACTGTCGCGTCCTTGACTCCGGGCGTCTTTTTCGCCGCGACCTCCATCTTGTTGGCGCAGTTGGCGCAGTCCACTTCGATTTTGTAGCTTTTTTTCATGACCAAACTCCTTGTTTCATCAATTGAACAGTTGTTCATATGTTCATGTTTAGAGCATACACCCGCCTTGGGTTTTTGTCAAGAAGAAATTTGCCCGCGGGAGGCGCGGGAGTCAGACAAAGAACACCTGGTCAGCCGCAAGCTTTTTTCGGCAGCATACACGCCCGCAGGCGGCAGAAAGCCTGCCCAAAAAACCATCCCTGAGATCGCGTGCCCTGCGATCTCAAGGATGGTTTTCCCTGTTTCTTTTGTTGGACTGTCGGCACGCCGACGCTTTTTCTCAGTCGATATGAATGATCTTCTGACACAGCTCCGCGGGCGTGACCCTGGAGCACGGGAAGCGCTCGCGCTTGGTCGTGATCTTTCCAATGTCGATCGCCTGTGTCGGGCAAAACTGCACACAGCTGAGACATCCCATGCAAGAAGCGCCGAAGCTGGGCCTGCCCTCCACCAGTCGGATGTTTTCCCGGGGGCAAAGCTGCACACAGGTGCCGCAGCCGATGCATTTGTCGTTTGCCGCAAATTTCCTCACACGCCTGGCATGGCTCTTGCCCAGTCCCTTGCTCATCAACGCAAAGGCTGCCTCCTTTGGCGGTCTCTTCTCGCTGCGCTTTCCGGCCAGAACCAGAGCGCCCACCTCGGCTGCCTTCCGATCGATCCGCGCCTGCGCGGCGGCGGGCGTCGTGGGTGGGAAGGTCAGGATGTGGGGCATCAGCCAGATTGCCGTGGAGTGGTTGGAGATGCCGGTCCAGTAAGTAAGCGGCACGATCTCGTCGATTTTCCGAAGCCCACAGCCTAAATAGCCGGCGTACTGCTCCACAGCGAAGGTATAGGCGTCCGGCGCGATCTGAATCGCCTTGACGTATTCCTCCACATCACCGGGCAAGCCGCCCGCCATGCAGGAAAACACAAAGCCCACGCGCTTCGCCTCCCGGGCGTCTGTTTTGGCGGGAAAGCTGCGCATCATGACGATGTCGGTATCTCCCAGTTTTCTGGCAATGCTCTTCGCCATATCCAGACAGTGCCCTGCGCCACTGTAACAATAGATGATGTTCTCGCTCATAGGATCCTCTCCTTTCCGGTTTTACGTGTGGTTATAGATTCTACTTCTTTTATACCACGCTCGGGCATAATTTGCAATGTGTTTCCCGACAACGGAGAGGGAGACACGCAAGCAAGCTTGACAGCCTTACAGGGATTGTATAAAATCTAAGAGAATCCACCGGGATGCGGCATCGAGCCCCCGCCGCCCGGCAATGAGGAGGCATGGCAGATGACAGAAAGCAGCCGTCTGGAGCAAAGCACAAGGCAAACCATCATTGTACGCACCAGCCTGACCGGCATTGGGGTCAATGTTCTTCTGGCTGCCATGAAGGCGGCCATCGGTCTGCTCTCCAACTCCATCGCCGTGGTGCTGGACGCCGTGAACAATCTCTCCGACGCCCTTTCCAGTGTCATCACCATTGTGGGGGCGAAGCTTGCAGCCAAGCGGCCGGACAGGAAGCACCCCCTGGGCCACGGGCGGATCGAATATCTCAGCGCCATGCTGGTGGCGGCGCTGGTGCTCTATGCGGGCATCACCGCGCTGCTGGAGTCGGTGAAAAAGATCCTCCATCCCGAAAAGCCCTCGTATGCGCTGCTCTCCCTTCTGCTGATCGCCGCGGCGGTTCTGGTTAAGCTCCTGCTGGGGCGCTATGTGATCGCCCAGGGAAAGAAGGCCGATTCGGACGCACTCCTGGCTTCCGGAGCCGACGCACGCTTCGACGCCATCCTCTCGGGCTCTGTGCTCCTGTGCGCCATCCTGTATATGGCCACGGGCCTCTCCCTGGAAGCCTACGTAGGCGCGGTCATCGCCGTCTTTATTCTCAAATCCGGCCTGGAGATGATGACCGGAACCCTGGACGATTTGCTGGGCGC
>CACZSJ010000169.1 GCA_902783825.1 Oscillospiraceae bacterium
CCGGAAAACGACACACACATGGCGCCGTGTACAAAGGCCTCCAGGCGCAGCTCCGGCGCGGTGTTGGCGCGGATCTGGCGAATTTCTTCCAGACTGGTTTCCCGGGCCAGCACAACGGTATCGGCCCCCAGCGCATACAGCGCATTGGCTGTTGCGCTGTTGCGCACGCCAAACTGGGTGCTTACATGCAGGGCAAGCCTTGGCGCATGCCTTTTTGCCAGCTCCATGACACCCAGATCCGCAACAATCAGCGCATCCACCGCCGCTTCCTGGAGAAAGGAAAGATACGCAGGAAGGAGCGAGAGTTCTTCCTCAACAGGCAGGGTGTTGCAGGTCACGTAGAGCTTCGCACCTGCTGCATGCGCAACAGAAACCGCCTGCAAAAGCGCATCATCCGAAAAACTCACCGCAGCAGAACGCATGCCAAACTGTCGCCCTGCCAGATACACTGCGTCTGCACCGTATTGCAGCGCCATTTGCAGGCGCTCCAGATCCCCAGCCGGGGCCAGCAATTCTGGCTTATGATCCATAGTCCTGCGTTGCTACAAAGGCCTCAAACTCAGCAAAATTGGTGAAGAAGCGATGCATGCCGGTGTCCGTATCCAAGGTGAAGTAATAATAGTTGGTTTCCTCTGGACTCAAGGCCGCCATAATCGAGGCCTTGCCCGGATTGCAAATTGGGGTGGGCGGAAGACCCGTGTGGTTCAAGGTGTTATAGGGGCTGTCCTCGGCAATCATTTCCGCCGTGGGCGCACCTTCGTGTTCTGGATGGGCATAAAGTATTGTAGATTCAAGACCCAGAGGCATATTGGCCTTGAGTCGGTTATAGATCACCGATGCAATTCTGCCGCGTTCGATGTCGTTGGCGGCCTCCTTCTCAATCATGGATGCAATGATGACAACCTCCCGAATGGAAAGGCCCTGGTTGTCCGCAAGCTGCTGCATATCCGCTGTCCACACATAGTGGAAGGTCTGTAGAAACTTGTTGATGGCACTGGATGCCTGCATTCCCACATAGAACTGATAGGTATCCGGGAACAAAAAGCCCTCAAGCCGCGATGCATCGCCGCTCTCCGTATCTTCAAGGAAGCCATAATTGAACTTGTAATCTGCCGCGGCAGATACCAGCTCGTCAAAGCTGCTGACGTTGTTTTCCTCCAGTCGGGTAAAGATTTGTCGCATATTGAATCCCTCCGGGAAGGTAACATCGATGGTCAGCGCCGCGCCGGAGCCAGGCCGCATATTTTGCACCAAAGCCCGATAATCGAAACTGGACTGCAGCTCATATTCCCCGGGTCTGACCTTCAGATCCGCATGAGAAAAACGGCAGAACGCTTCAAACAGCCACTTATATTGAATCAGACCGGCATCCTTCAATGCTTCCGCAACATAATCAATATCTGCTCTTGTCACGCGCTCCGTCCCGGTTTTATTTCCTTTATCGTCAAAGGTGTCCACCGTCTCTGAACTGAAAATGCTCATGGGCAGTGTAACCTTTGAAGTAAAGTCATCCTTATTCAGCGCCAGCATGTCGCTTGCCGCCATCCAGGCCAGGCAAGCCAAAATTACACTTACACACAGCACAAAAACGAAATACATGACGCCCCCCAGACAGCCGGAGCGATATTCATGGCTCTGGCGCACCGGATGGTAGTCCCGCTCGGATTCTTGATCCCCCGTATAGTTGTGTGCCTCCTGTCCTGTCTCATCGATCAGCAGCCGATCCATCACCTTGATGGGCGCAGCCTTCTCTTTGTCAGATAACTCAGATTTTTCACTGGCCACCATACGGCCGGTTTCCTTCTTTCCCTGATGCAGTCGGAATACTTCGTTGATTTTATCCAGTTCTTCAGCCATATTTGACCTCCCATGCGCTGAGTAACAGCAGCGTCAAATGCCGCATAAAATGGCACGAGCGTTGGAAAACGCCCTCTATTTTCTATATAACTCCATCTGCCCTCCGCGCGGGGCGGTCGGAGAATCAAAATCCATGGCGCGGAGAAAGGGAATCGAAATGTTCTGCAACAACGGAAATAATGGTCTCTGGATCATCATTCTCATCATCATTCTCTTCGGCTGCAATGGCAACGGTTTCGGCTGCGGCTGCGGTTGCGGCTGTGGCTGTGAAAACAACAACTGCGGCTGCGGCTGCGGTTGCTGAATCAATCCCAAGCGGGGCTTCTTCGGAAGCCCCTTTTACTTTTGTATGCAGCTGAGAATTGCCTCATAGATTTCATCATTCTTTTCCAGAAGATCCCGTTCTTTTCCATCCTTCTGAAACGGGATCCGCGTCCAGCCGTAATAGCTGGCCGCAAGATTAGCCGTTTTCAAGCACCGCTCCAGATAAGCGATGTCCTTTTCATGGATATCCGCCGACGTGTGGTTCTTTTCTTCGCGGCGGCGCATCCGTCGGATCGCCGTCTCCAAGTCTACGTCCAGATAAATCACCAAGTCCGGCTCCGGTAAACCCATTTTCCCATATTCCAGGTCGGAAAGCCAGTTAAAAAAAGCCGGAAGCTCGGATTCCGGGCATTTTGCCCCCTGATGGACTGCGTTGGATGTGGTGTAACGATCGGATAGAATCAAGCCGCCTGCTTCGTACAGTTTTCCCCATTCCGTTTTATACGCGGCATAGCGGTCTACCGCGTAAAAGGTGGAAGCTACATAGGCGTTAACATCGCTGGGATTTTTTCCGAATTCACCCGCAAGATACATCCGGATCAGTGCGCTGCTGTCTTTCTCATAACGCGGAAAGACAATATGATTATAAGCGATTTGCTCCCGTTCCATTCGCGCACACAGGCGTCGGTATTGAGAGGACTTTCCGCTGCCGTCAATTCCCTCCAGAACAATCAGCTTTCCCTGAGCCATGACCGTCTCCGTTCCGCCGTGCCGTACACGGCATTTTCTTTATATCTGACTGAACACTTCCCCAATCTTTTCATGAATGATCAGATTCGCGTAGTGATCGTACGGCGTCTCACTGAGATTCACCAGCACAAGCTTGTCTCCCCGATAGTAGTTGATCAAGCCCGCTGCCGGATACACATTCAAAGAAGTTCCTCCGATAATCAGAATCTCTGCATTACGGATATAATGGACAGCCTCCGAGACCACATCCTGATCCAGCGGCTCCTCATACAGCACAATATCCGGACGGATAACGCCGCCGCAGGAGCAGCGCGGCACCCCATTGCCCTGGTTCATTTGCTCCTGGGGATAGGGACGGCGGCAGCGGGAACAATAGGCGCGCAAAATACTGCCGTGTAGTTCCAGTACGGTCTTGCTGCCTGCAGCCTGGTGCAGCCCGTCAATGTTCTGAGTCACCACCGCGCGCAGCTTCCCTTCTCGCTCCAGCTCCGCCAGGCGCAAGTGAGCGCGGTTGGGCTCTACTCCGTCGATTACCAGCTTTTCCCGGTGAAAACGGAAATACTCCTCAGGATACCGCTCAAAGAAACTGTGACTCAAAATGGTCTCCGGCGGGTATTTCCACTGCTGATTATACAGGCCGTCAACACTGCGAAAGTCCGGTATTCCGCTTTCCGTGCTGACGCCGGCACCTCCAAAGAAGACAATGTTGTTGCTCTCAGCGATCCAGCTTTTCAGCTTCAAAATATTCTCGTTCACAGGCAGCCTCCTGTCGTGTGTAATTGTCAGGTATTATACACCACCGCCGGATAAATGGCAAGCAATGCCAGCCTCAGAGTCGTAGTTTATGAAATCTTAAGAAAACGCCACGTCAGAAAAGCTCCAACATGGCGTTCTTTCTTACACTGCAAGTCTTGCGAGAATGCGATCATATACAGGCTGGACCTGCTCCAGGGTGATTTCATTTTCTCTCCGGCTGACAAAGCGATAAGTTTCATCCGTGCTGTTTGCGCTCATCCCCAGAATGTAGCGCATGGCAGTGCGCAGCGCGCCCATGGAAAGCTCCGCACTTTCCAGTACATACGGCTTTGCTTCGGGGGTACAGATTTCAGACAGTTCCTCCAACAAATCCAAGGTATTGCGCTGCATATTGACGATTTCCGAGCATATGCTCACCGCAGACTGTGAGCCAGCTTCGATGCGCCTGGGATCGCCCATCTGCTGCGCCTTACGCAGAGGTCCACGGCATCGCACGTCTTCATCAATCAGGTGCACCATGTATTTGTAAAGGACTTCGCTGTTGTGCAGAATGTATTCCAGCTTATCGTCTGTGCTGCTGTTTGCAGCCGTTATGCGCGCGGCCCTGGACAGCAGCGATGCGGCCAGCGCCGCGCACATCGCAGCAGCTCCTCCCGCATCCAGTCGACTCTCCGGATCTGCCAAGCATGCGCTAAACTCTTCCGCGTCCTTTTTCTTAAACACTTCTACTTTAATGGTTCCCGCCATAACGGCACCTCCCGATCAATCCCGATTGAATTCGCGCAGCAACAGCCCAGGGTTCTTATCCAGAGCCCAATTAACACACCAGGGAGAGGTAAAAAGCAATAAGTTGTTGCCTTTAAAATCCTGCACCCATTTGGTATCGCTGGTGAGGTTAAGCGACCGGATATCCACATCATCGTTTTCTACCCAGCGCAGCAATTCATAAGGCATAGGTCTGCGACGGATATCCACTCCATACTCGGTTTTGAGCCGATATTCCAGCACTTCAAATTGCAGCACGCCTACCACGCCTACAATGACTTCTTCCACACCAGTGTTCGGCTCATGGAAAATCTGAATCGCGCCCTCTTGGGCAATTTGCATGATGCCCTTTTCAAATTGCTTGCGCTTCATGGTATCCACGCGCTCCACCGCGGCGAAATGCTCAGGCGCGAAGGTAGGAATGCCTTCAAAACAAAGGCTCATCCCTTTTTCGCAAATGGTATCGCCAATGGAAAAGATGCCAGGATCGAAAACGCCAATGATGTCGCCGGCAAAAGCCTCATCAATAATAGCTCGGTCCTGGGCCATTAATTGCTGCGGCTGCGCCAGACGCAGGGTCTTATTCCCCTGCACGTGAAGATACTCTCTGTCTCTCTCAAAGCGCCCTGAGCAAATTCGCATAAAAGCAATTCTGTCCCGATGCGCCTTGTTCATGTTCGCTTGGATCTTGAAAACAAATGCAGAGAAGCGTGGGTCCATGGGATCTACAACTTCTTCTCCCGAAGTCCGAGGAAGAGGCGGCATTGTCAGGTGGAGAAAACTCTCCAAAAAAGGTTCTACGCCAAAATTGTTCAAGGCTGAACCGAAGAACACTGGGCTGAGTTTTCCCTGCCGCACCTGCTCCAAATCGAATTCATAGCCTGCGCCATCCAACAATTCAATATCATCTGTCAGCGTCTGCCGCAAGCGGTGGCCGATCAGCCCGTCTAACTTTTCGGTCTCTTCCAGACTGCACGCAACAGCCTGTATCCGATCTTGTCCCCGGTGAAATTCCTGAAACGCCAGGATTTGTCGATTCTCCCGGTCATACACGCCTTTGAAATCATGCCCGCAGCCGATGGGCCAGTTCATGGGATACGTGCCGATGCCAAATTCATTCTCAAGCTCTTCCATCAGATCGTAAGGACTGCGCGCCTCCCGATCCAGCTTATTGACAAACGTAAAGATGGGAATGTGCCGCATGGCACAGATTTTAAACAGCTTGCGCGTCTGCGGCTCGATGCCTTTGGCAGCGTCGATCACCATGACCGCAGAATCCGCCGCCATCAAGGTGCGATAGGTGTCCTCCGAGAAATCTTGGTGGCCCGGTGTATCCAAAATATTGATGCAATATCCCTCGTATTCAAACTGCATCACAGATGAGGTGATGGAGATTCCTCTTTGCTTTTCCAACTCCATCCAGTCTGACACCGCGTGACGAGCCGTTGCCTTTCCCTTCACCGATCCGGCAAGCTGGATGGCGCCGCCGTATAAGAGCAGCTTTTCTGTCAGCGTTGTTTTTCCGGCGTCCGGATGCGAAATGATCGCAAAGGTTCGCCGGCGCTGGATTTCCTGTTTCATATCAGACATATCTGCAACATGCAGGGGCTACCCTGCCACTCCTATAAAAAAATTGGTGTGTCATCTTAGCATATTCCCGCATAAATTGCAAAGTCTTTCTCATTCGCAGCGGGCTCATGGCGCTATCGGAACATCACATTCAGATCCGCCCGTCCCGGTACGCCAGGAACCGTGCTCCGATCGCTGAACTGCCAGATGTCATAATGCAG
>CACZSJ010000170.1 GCA_902783825.1 Oscillospiraceae bacterium
AAAAGGCGAAACCCCCGATAAAATCGGGGGTTTCTTGGGCTATATCTTTTTTATAGCCTTTTGATGGTGGACGATACAAGACTCGAACTTGTGACCTCCCGCACGTCAAGCGGATGCGCTACCAGCTGCGCCAATCGTCCCTCTCTATTGGCAAGGGGTATTTTACCCTATCACAATCCACTTGTCAAGTTTTTTCCTGTCCCGGGTCTGAAAATTGAAAGAAAAAGAAGAGCCCGCAGGCTCTTCTTTTTCTTTGCCCTTAGTTGACCAGGTACACGATCAGCTTGTACTCAGCGCCGTTACAGCTGGCCGTGAGGCTGACGCCGCCGTTGCGGGTTCCCAAAATCTCGCAGGTGCAGGACTTGGTATCCTCGCTGGGCGTAAGCTTCAGCAGCGTATCGTCACTGGTAACCCAGGTGAAACGGGCGTCGGTAAACTGCTCCACCGGGTAGGCTGTCGCCGTCAGGGTAACCGGCGCCTCGCCCATGTGCATAGTAAAGTCGGTCTTGATCTCGTTGTTAAAGTTGAAGATCTTGATGGACTCCACTGTCGGGGTCGGCGTGGGCGGCGGCGTGGGCGGCAAATCAATAGTCGGCGGGGCTTCGGTTACCTGCGCCGGAGTCTCGGTAGGCTTCGTGGGGGTCTTGCCGGTATCCAGACCATCCAGCGAAGTGGTCACCATCACGATAACCGCCAGGATCACCGCAGCGACCAGGATCAAGCCAAAGATAATCTGCCACTTTGTATTCGTCTCGGCCCGCTCGTAAGCGGCAGTGCCTTTGACGGTTGACGGCGTTGTGCCGGGGGTCCGCGTGCTTTGAGTCACCCTGCGTGTGCCGCAATTCGGGCAGCGGCTGCGCAGTGCGGAAAAGCTTTCCCCACAGCGACGGCACTTCACTTCAGGAATAACGCTCATTCTGCTTCCTCCATTTCGTATGGATGCCCAATGGGCATACTTGCCTCTTGATAATACAACTTCTTTGCTCTTTCGTCAAGCCTCCACCTGTCCCAGAGGCCGGTTTTCCCGGGATTTTTGAGGAAAATCCCCCACTCTGGCACCAATTTTGCGCTTTTTTTGTCGGTTTTCCGCGTCAGCTTTCCTGTTTTTTTCGCGGCTCCTGCCGTTCCCAGCTGCGCTCGCTGATGATGTAACGGGGTCGCTGCTTGGTTTCCATGTAGATTTTTCCGATGTATTCTCCGATGATGCCCAGGCAAATCAACTGCACCCCGCTGACAAAGCAAACGATGCAGGTCATGCTGGCCCAGCCGGCCACGGTCCTGCCGCAGAGAGCGGCAATCAGTGCCCACAGCACGCCGACAAAGCTCAACATCGCCACCACGACGCCAAAGCCGGTAATCAGGCGCAGGGGCTTGACCGACAGGCTGGTAATCCCGTCCACCGCCAGAGCGATCATCTTCTTAAGCGGGTAGTGGCTCTCCCCCGCCAGGCGCTCCGCCCGGGAATAGCTGACCGTGGTACTCTTGAAGCCCACCAGGGGAACCAGGCCGCGCAGGAAAAGGTTGACCTCCCGGAAGTTGGCAAACTCCTGCAGAACCCGGGCGCTGATCAAGCGGTAGTCCGCGTGATTGTAGACCACCTCCGCCCCCATGGACGCCAGGAATTTATAAAAGCCCTGGGCCGTGAAGCGTTTGAAAAAGGTGTCGGTCTCACGGCTGGATCGCACCCCGTAGACCACCTCGCAGCCGTCCAGGTACGCGTCCACCATCTGATCCATGGCGTTGATGTCATCCTGCCCGTCGCAGTCGATGGAGATGGT
The DNA here is from genome assembly GCA_902783825.1 of Oscillospiraceae bacterium. GTDB lineage: Bacteria > Bacillota > Clostridia > Oscillospirales > Oscillospiraceae > Limivicinus. The sequence goes on from CACZSJ010000170.1 coordinate 1,779, forward strand.
GATGTCGCAGCGATCCCGGGCTTCCATAAGCCCGGCCAGCACGGCGTTCTGATGGCCCCGGTTGCGGCTCTGACTGATGCCCAGATAGTGGGGGTCGCTGTCTGCCAGCTCCAGAATGATGTCCCAGGTTCGATCCCGGCTGCCGTCGTTGACAAATAGCACCCTGCTCTCCTCGCTGATTTTTCCCGCGGCAATCAGCGCCCGCAGCTTCTCCAGAAACATGGGCGCGGTGATGGGAAGCACCGCTTCCTCGTTATAGCAGGGGATCACGATGTACAAAACAGCGGCCATGGTTCAGCTCCTTTCCGCGTCCGCCGCGGCCAAAAAGGCCGCCAATTCTTCCACGGTCTTACAATACGAATTGCAGTTTTCCCGCATAAAACGCTCAATTTGCGGGATATCGTTAGCCCAGCCGACTCCGGTGAAGTCCACGCCGCAGGCGGCGGCCATGTCGTAGCCGGGCTTGAGATCGTCGATCATCAGCAGCTCTCCCGGTCGGAGCCCGTAGCGCCGCATGATTTCTTCCAGCGGCCAGGTGTGGGGCTTGCGCCGCTCCGGTGGCTGCTCCCAGCCATAGACGGCATCCGGCGCCGGCAGGTCGTTTGCCGCGTAGTCCCGGCGGATGTTGTCTTCATAGGAATGGGACACCACACACAGCAGACCGCCCTGCTGCTTGTGCCGCCACATGATCTCCCGGATCCCCGGATAGGCGGCAGGAATATGGTTTTTCACATAGTTGCGCCAGAAGAGGCCCTCCTCTTCCAGCTGTGCGTCGCTCATGCCGAATTCCTGCTTGCACATGGGAAGAAAGCCCGGAGAAAAATTCTTGAGAAAATAGTCCTCCAAACTGCAGCTTTTCCCGGGAAAATAGAGGCGCAAATATTCTTCGAAGCAGGGGTGATGTATGGTCGCGGTGCTGTTGACCACCGTATCGTCATGATCGAACACCAGGCATTTGTATCGCATAGCCTTCCTTCTTCTCCCGGCGATTCAATAGAATGTCGCCACATCCGGCTCGGGCGCCTGACAGGGTGTGCTGTCCAGATAGCTCAGCACCGGACCTTTTTTGCCATATGCCCGGCTGAATTTATACTGAATCCTTGCAGTCAGGATCATCCAGCTGTCGTCTTGTACCATATCGGCCCGATCCCATTGGCAGGCCAGCGCGGCAAACTGGATATCCTCCACGCAGCAGGTCATCACATGGCGGCCCACCACAAAGGTCTTGTTGGGCAGTTTGCTGCGCACCAGCGCCCGGCATTTAAAGCGAACGGTTTTGCCGTCGTATTTTTTCGGCTCCTCGCTCATGTCACGGTACCACAGGGCGTAGTCCTGATCGGCGATCTCCACAACAGGCGCATCCAGGTCAAAGGGCAACGGATCCTCAATGTCGTCATACTCCACCTGTCCGCCTTCCTGCTCGTAGGCGATATCCGCCCGGCGGGAAGCGCCGCGGACGATCTTGTGGAATTCCATTTTATCCATGTCCGGCCGGAAACGGTTGAACACCACCAGCTCGCAGCTTTTCAGCTTGTCATACACAAGCTGGCGCATGTTGCTGTTGTATCGCAAAAAGCTGCCCGCATCCGCAAACATAAACTCCTGGTATACCGCCCATTCGGCAGGCAGCACCTGATAGAGCAAATCCAGCATCCACATGCCGTTGTACTCAATCAGCACGCGCTGGGCTTTGGTCTCCTCCAGCCAGCGGCGGAGATTGCTCTCCTGCAGCTGCTCCTGGTTTTCCACCACCCGAATCTGCACTGAATCAGTGGCAAACTGCTCCGGCGCGTATTCTTCCTCGCCCTCTTCGCAAACCAGCAGCAAGGTCCGCTCGCCGGTGCAAAATCGCTTGTCCTCCAGGGTCTCCTGGATGAATTTGGTCTTTCCCGCCTCCAGAAAGCCAGTAAACAGGTAGACCGGAACCTCTTGTCTCTCAGTCAATGTTAAACAGCTCCTTCAGTGCTTCTTCGTTCATCTTGGAGCCGATCACGCAGAAGCGGCCCGTAACGGCGGCGTTGCCTCGGCGCAGGTCAATTTCTCCCGGCACATAGTCGAAATACAGCCACTGCCCGTCGCTGGCATCCACGATGCCCTTTGCCCGCAGCACCAGACCGTACCGCTCCTGATCCTCCAGCGCGTTGAGCACCGTACGCAGCTGGGCTTCGCTGAACTTGCGCGGCGTCTCCATGCCCCAGCTGGTGAAAACCTCATCGGCATGGTGATGCCCATGATGGTGGCAGGCGCAGTCCGGATCGTCACATTCCTCGCCGTGCTCATGATGGTGATGATGCTCGTGCTCATGCTCGTGGTGATGGCAGCAGCAGTCCGGATCGTCACACTCCTCGCCGTGCTCGTGATGGTGATGATGCTCATGCTCGTGCTCGTGGTGATGGCAGCAGCAGTCCGGATCGTCACACTCCTCACCGTGCTCGTGATGGTGATGGGCATGTTCCAGATGCTCCATGGCCACCCGCAGACCGTTGGTCTCCATCGCCTCCCGGATCTGCGCTCCGCTGAGCTGGGTCCAAGGGGTGGTGATCAGCCCTGCATGGTCATTGAGTCTCTTGAGCAGCTGCGCCGACGCCAGAATCTTGGCGGGCTCGACCAGATCGGTGCGGCTCATGACCAGCAGATCCGCATGCTCCACCTGGTCGTTGAAAAACTCTCCGAAATTGCGCATATACATCCGGCATTTTCCCGCGTCCACTACCGTGACCCGGGTTCCGATCTGCGCTCCCTCGACCCGCTCCACAGCGGCCGCCACATCGGACAGCTTACCCACGCCGGAGGGCTCAATGAGGATCCGATCCGGGGCAAAGTCCTCGATGACCTTCTGCAGCGCCTTGGTAAAGTCGCCCACCAGCGTGCAGCAGATGCAGCCGGAGTTCATCTCCGTGATCTCCACGCCCGCGTCCTTGAGGAAGCCGCCGTCGATGGCGATCTCGCCAAACTCGTTCTCAATCAGAACCAGCTTTTCCCCCGGATAGCCTTCGGCAATCAGCTTGCGAATCAGCGTGGTTTTTCCCGCGCCGAGAAAGCCGGAAAAAATATCAATCTTCGTCATGTTCTATTCCTCCTGTCAGGCAGGGCAAAGACGCCGCGTCTGCGTCCGCTCCGCCCTTCTCTATGTGTGCGCTTCCGCCCGCCCCGGATGCTCCCGGGGCGGGCGCTTTTATTCAGCACAGTTGGGCGCCGGCCGGCACACTGTCATCCAGAATCAGCAGGTGCAGCTCCTCCTGGCCGTCCACTTCCCGCACGGCGGACAGCAGCATGCCGTTGGACTCCTGACCCATCATTTTTCTGGGCGGCAGATTCAAAATCGCCACCACGGTTTTGCCCACCAGATCCTCTGGCTCATAGAATTTATGGATGCCGGACAGGATCTGCCTGGGTGTACCGCTGCCGTCGTCCAGACTGAACTTCAGCAGCTTCTCAGACTTCTTCACCGCCTCGCAGCTGAGAACCTTGCACACGCGCATGTCGCACTTGGCAAACTCCTCGATGCTCACGTCCGGCAGCACCGGCTGGACAGCCGGCGCCGACGCCTGCTTCTGGGTGCTTTCCAGATCCTGCAGCATCTTGGCCATGTCGATCCGGGGGAAGAGCGTCTCTCCCTTGTGGACGCTGACCGTAGCGGGCAGAGCGCCGTACACATTGGCTTTCTCCCAGGTGGTATTCTCTCCCTCGGCGCCGATCTGCGCGAAGGCTTTGGCGCAGCTTTCGGGCATGACGGGCGTCAGCAGGATCAGAGAGACCCGCAGGGCCTCCAACAGATTGTACATCACCGTGGCCAGGCGGGCGCGCTTGCCTTCGTCCTTGGCCAGGACCCAGGGCGCGGTCTCGTCAATATACTTATTGGCCCTCTGGATCAGCTTGAAGACCTCCTCCAGAGCCAGGTGCAGCTGGAAGGCCTCCATCTGCTTTTCGTAGCGGTCGCGGGTAGATCGGATCATCTCCAGCAGTTCCTCATCCTGGCTGTCCGCTTCGCGCTGGACGGGCAGTGTGCCGCCGAAGTATTTCTCCACCATAGCCGTGGTCCGGGAGACCAGGTTGCCCAGGTCATTGGCCAGATCCGTGTTGATGGTGGAAATCAGCAGCTCGTTGGAGAAGTTGCCGTCCGAACCGAAGGGGAAGGTGCGCAGCAGGAAGAAGCGCAGCGCATCCACGCCGAATTTCTCCGCCAGCACATAGGGGTCCACCACGTTGCCCTTGGACTTGGACATCTTGCCGCCGTCGATGATCAGCCAGCCGTGGCCGTAGACCTTCCGCGGTACAGGCAAATCCAGGCTCATCAGCATCGCCGGCCAGATGATGGAGTGGAAGCGCACGATCTCTTTGCCCACAATGTGATGGGCGTGGGGCCAGTACTTGTCAAACTCATCGTAGCGGTCGTTCAAATAGCCCAGCGCCGTAATGTAGTTGGACAGGGCGTCCACCCACACATAGACCACGTGACCCGGATCAAAGTCCACCGGGATACCCCAGCTGAAACTGGTTCGGGAGACGCAGAGGTCTTCCAGGCCGGGCTTGATGAAGTTGTTGATCATCTCATT
>CACZSJ010000171.1 GCA_902783825.1 Oscillospiraceae bacterium
TGCCGCCGGGCGGGGACACCGTAGTAGATGCCCCAGGCCTCGGTGCTGCTGCTGAGCAGGGACATGGCCCCCAGGGCGCAGCCCTCCGCCACGGTCACGCCGGGAAGAATGGTGCTGCCGCTACCCACAATCACATGCCGCCCGATGTGCACCGGCGCCTGACGGACGCCGGTATACGCCGCCGGAACGGTGGGGTTGGTCATCCAGAGGCCGGAATAGTCGTCAGACAGCGCGTAAACCGCACAGCGGGAGGACAGGGTGGAATAGTCCTCCATGCAGATACCCGCGTCTCCGGCAAAAAGCATGGAGCCCGCGGCCAGGTGGATGTAGCTGCCCAGCCGGATCCGACCGGAGAGCAGACAGAAGTCATCGATGCGCACATGGTCGCCCAAACAGATCTGCTCCACGCCGTAGAGACTGGCCTTGCGGCTGATACGCACATCGCGGCCATAGGCGCCCAGGCCCAGGTTTGCCAACTCCTCCGGAGTATAATAACTTGTCATTCCCGTACCTCCTGTCGATTTCCGGGCAGATAGCGCCGGAGAATGGAGAGAACATATTGAAAGCTGTCGATTCGCAGCAGCAGGGAGCCCGCCACGTAGACGGCTACCCCCGCCGGGACTTGCAGCAGCAGGGTCAGCCAGTCGCTGAGCCCCAGAAAACGAATGGTGGAGACCAGCGCCGCCATGCCCAGACTCAGCAGCACCGCCGGCGCCATGTCCTTGAGCTGCTGCAGATAGGCATAGTCCAGCAGCTTGCGGTTGGGCCAGGCGTTGATCAGCTGGGCGGCCACGCCGGAGCAGAGCTGCCCCAGGGCCATGGCCAATACGCCAAAGCGCAGGGTGACCAGCAAGATCAGGGTTTCCAGCGCCTTTTTCAAAAGCTCCAATTTCAAAAACACATCGCTGCGGCCCATGGCCTTGATGGCGTTAAGATTGGCGGTGTGCAGAGGATAAAAGGCGTAAATCACGCAGAACACCTGCAGAAAGGGCACCGCCGGCAGCCACTTCTCCGTCATCAGCAGCCGCACCAAAGGCTCGGCGCAGACGGCCAGGCCGGCCATCAGCGGCATCATGATGTAGGAGCTGGTTTTGATGGCCCGGCGGGTCATTTCCCGGACCTGCTGCCTGTGCTCCTGCTGGGAGGACATCACCGGAAGCAGCACGCTGTCGATGGAGTAGTTGATGTTTTCCACCAGCAGATTGGGCCAGTTGCGCCCCCGCTCGAAGAAGGCCAGCTCCGCGTCCGCATAGCGGATGCCGATGAGCAGCGGATAAAGCTGCAGATAGACCGTGTCCAGCAGCGAAGCGCTCAACAGCTTCCAGCCGTAGCCAAGCAGCCCCTTCAGGCGCTCCAGAGAAAACATGGCCTTGGGCCGCCAGCCCACGGTGAACCAGAGGATGCCCGTGTTGACCGTCACATTGGACAGCTGCTGGGCCACCAGGGCCCAGACCCCAAAGCCCCGGCGAGCCATGGAAATACCCAGCACGGCGGAAAACAGGGTGCCGCCCAGGGTGGCAAAGAAAAAGCGCTTGAACTGCATGGTTTTGGACACGTAGGCCTGCTGCACGTTTTTGATCCCCGCCACCACCACCGTCAGCCCCAGGACCCGCACCAGCGGCGTTAGCTGAGGGGTTTTGTAGAGGGCGGCAATCAGCGGCGCGGCAAAAAACAGCGCGACGTACAGCAGCAGGCAGAAGCAGACATTGAAATAAAATACGGAAGAGAAGTCCAGGTCGTCCGGATCCTTTTTTTGAATCAGGGCATTGGCCATACCGCTGTCTACAAAGACCATCAAAATAGCGGTGATGACCGTCACCTTACTGATGGGCGCGTAAAGACTGGGCTCCAGAATCCGGGCCAGAACAATGGACACGGCAAAGGAAACCAGCTGAGCGCCGCAGCGTTCAAAAAAGCGCCATATGAGATTGGAAACGACCTTGCTTCTGTTGTCCATATTTAATCTCCGTAGCCCCGGCGCTTACGGTACAGGCGATGCAGACCGGGGAGGCTGCGCTTGAGGAAATGCTTGACTTTGTATGAGGCGCTTTGCGCCCGGTAAATCCGATCATAGGGAGGCAAACGCTGCTCGGCGGCTTTGCCCTGCAGCTCCAGCAGCTCATATTCCCGCTCCAGGATCACCTGCCGGACGGCCTGCGCCCGCGCATCAGACAGCTGAGGCAGCAGGGCGTTGAGCATGGCCAGTTCCCCGGAAACAAACTGCTTGAACTTGTCGTAGTGCCGATCCACGCCGCTGCTCCAGGCGGAGGGATTGCTGCCAACCCGATAGACGGACATGCAGCGATCCAGATAGCGGACCCTGCCCTGCATGGTCAGCCAGATGCCCACCGGATAGTCGGTAAAGCCGTGGCGGAAGGCGACGGCGCGAAAGTCCGGCGGGTTGAGCAGAAACTCCCGCCGGGCCAGGATGGAGCTGGTGTGAAAGGCCTTGTCCATGCCCTGAACCACGGTTTCAAAGGGAATATCCTGCTCCGGGCGCTGGGCAAACAGCGGTGTGTCGGGCCGGGAGGCGTCGCTGTAGTGGAGCAGGGTGTTGTGCACACAGGCGGAATAGTCCGGATGGGCGTCCAGAAAATCCACCTGCCGCTGCAGCTTCTCCGGGTCGGTCCAGTAATCGTCGCCTTCGCACAGAGCGATGTACTGACCCCGGGCGGCGGGATACAGGACGGTATCATAGAGGCTGATCCCCTGGGAAAAGAGATTCGTCTCCTGGCAGAAGGGGCGGACACGATCCGGATAGCGGGCTGCGTACTCCCGGAGGATCGCGCCGGTATCGTCGGAGGACGCGTCGTCGCTGACCAGAATTTCATAGGAAAAATCTGTCTCTTGCGCCAAAAAGCCCTCCAGGGCGTCGCGGATATAGGCGCTGTGATTGAAGGCGGTGCAGACCACCGAAACCTTGCAAGCCGCTTGCGTCATGGCGTCCTCCTGCACAAACAATAAGTCAGTATATTATACTGCGAAACAGCGCCCTTTTCAACAGAAAAAGCACGGACCCCGCCAAATGCGAGGTCCGTGAGAAAAAACTTATTGACGCAGCTCTACGGCAGTCTGTGCGGCCAGCCGGGCGTTGTTGAGCACCAGCTGAATGTTGGAGTCCAGACTGTCGCCCCCGGTGAGCTCCACCACCCGGGCCAGCAGGAAGGGTGTGGTCTCCTTGCCGTGAACGCCCTGAGCCTTGCATTCAGACAGCGCCTGCTCAATGGCGGCGTCAATGACGGCCTTGTCCATGGCATATTCCTCCGGGATGGGATTGGTGACCAGCATGCCGCCCCGGTAATCCAGCTCCCGCTGGGCCCGGAAGATTGAGGCCAGCTCTCGGGGGCTGTCTACCCGGTAGTCCACGCCGAAGCCGGACTTGCGGGTGTAGAAAGCGGGCAGCTCCTCCGTGCCGTAACCGATGACGGGGACGCCCTTGGTCTCCAGATACTCCAGCGTCAGGCCCAGATCCAGGATGGACTTGGCGCCGGCGCAGACCACCATCACCGGGGTCTGAGCCAGCTCCTCCAGGTCGGCGGAGATGTCCATGCTGGTCTCCGCGCCCCGATGAACGCCGCCGATCCCGCCAGTGGCAAAGATACGGATGCCGGCCATGTGTGCGATGATCATGGTGGTGGCCACTGTGGTGGCGCCGTCGGCGCCCCGAGCTACCAGTGCGGGCAGATCCCGGCGGCTGGCCTTGGCCACGTTCCGACCGGCCTTGCCCAAGTATTCGATCTCTTCCCGGCTCAGCCCGGCCTTCAGCCGCCCGCCGATGACGGCGATGGTGGCAGGCTCGGCTCCGGCCTCCCGGATGGTCTGCTCCACCAGCAGAGCCGTCTCCACGTTCTTGGGATAGGGCATGCCGTGGGAAATGATGGTGCTCTCCAGAGCAACAACGGGCTTGCCCTCCGACAGAGCGGCGGCAACCCGGGGCGATACGTCCAGATGTTTGTTCATACGAATCTCCTTTGCGTTTGAAAGGACCAGGCACGGCCTGGCCCTTGGATGAATATGAGTAAGACGCTCAGCGGACTCGGTGCTCGCCCCGTGCTGCGGCGCGCACACCGACCTCCGTTCCCTTCCAGATGCGCAGCAGATTGTCCCGGTGCTTCACGAAAATCACCACACAGACCACGCACAGCAGCGCCGCAACGGAGAAGCGGCTGGCAACCGCGTAGTACAGAGGAAAAGAGATCGACGTCGCCAGCGTGGCCAGGGCGATATAGTCGGTAATCAACACCACCAGGGCAATCAGCAGGAGCATGAGCAGGGCAAAGCGCCAGTTCAGGGCGGCGATCATGCCCAGATAGGAGGCAAAGCCCTTACCCCCGCGAAAACGCAGGTAGAAGGGGAAAATGTGCCCCAGCACGCAGGCCACCCCCGCCGCTTCGGGCGCGTAAACGACCGCCGGGAAGAAGAGCTTGGCCAGCAGCACGGCCAGCACGCCCTTGCCGATGTCGTGCAGAGCCACCAGCACGCCGGCCTTCCAGCCCAGCAGCGTCAA
>CACZSJ010000172.1 GCA_902783825.1 Oscillospiraceae bacterium
GGGAACAAAATTACGTCGCGAATGGAGTTGCAGCCAGTCAGCAGCATCACACAGCGGTCAATGCCAATGCCCAGGCCGCCGGTGGGCGGCATGCCGTATTCCAGCGCGTTGATAAAGTCCTCGTCCATCATTCCCGCTTCGTCGTCGCCCTTGGCGCGCAGTTCTACCTGCTTGAGGAAGCGCTGCTTCTGGTCAATGGGATCGTTCAACTCTGAGAACGCGTTGCCCATCTCGCTGGCGCAGATGAACAGTTCAAAACGCTCTGTCAACCGCGAATCCGCCGGGCTTCGCTTGGCCAGGGGGGACACATCGACCGGATGCATGGTGATAAAGGTCGGCTGGATCAGCTTTTCCTCCACCTTCTGGTCAAAGCATTCATACAGAGCATGTCCCCAAGTGGGTTCCACTTTCTTCATGTCAACGCCCAGGTCCATGGCAGCCTGGACAGCCGCCTCATCCCCGTCGATCTCCATAAAGTCCACGCCCAGGTATTCCTTGACCGCCTCGGCCATGGTCATGCGCCGGAAGCCGGGGGCAAGGCTGACCTCGTGGCCCTGCCAGGTGACGTCATAGGTGCCCAGGATCTCCTTAGCCGCCCCAGAAAGCAGCTCTTCAAAAAGATCCATCACATCCACGTAATCCGCGTAGGCCTCGTAGAGCTCCACGGTGGTAAACTCCGGATTGTGCCGGGTATCCATTCCCTCGTTGCGGAAAATCCGCCCGATCTCATACACCCGCTCCACGCCGCCGACGATCAGACGCTTCAAATTCAGCTCTGTTGCTATGCGCAGATACAGGTCCATGTCCAGGGTGTTGTGGTGGGTGATAAATGGCCGGGCCGTCGCGCCGCCGGAGATGGTATTGAATACCGGCGTTTCCACTTCCATATAGCCCCTCGCGTCCAGGAAGCGGCGGACATAGCTGATAAAGCGGGAGCGGATTTCAAAGTTACGCCGGCTCTCATCGCTCATGATCAGATCCACATAGCGCTGGCGATATTTCAGCTCCGTATTGGTCATGCCGTGGAACTTCTCCGGCAGAGGCCGCAAGGACTTGGCCAGCAGCGTCACCTTTTCCACGTGCACGGAAATTTCTTCCGTCTTGGTCTTGAAAACATAGCCGCTTACGCCAATGATGTCGCCGATATCGTACTTGCGAAAATCGGCAAACTCCTGGGCACTGACCGCATCGGCACGGATATAGAGCTGGATCTGTCCCCTATCGTCTTTGATGTGACAGAAAATTGCCTTGCCCATGCCGCGCTTGGACATGATGCGACCGGCAACGGAGACCGGCTTATTCTCAAAGCTCTCATAAGCGGCCTTGATCTCCTCCGACCAGGCCGTCCGGACAAAACGGGTCTGCTGGAAGGGATCTCTCCCCTCCTGCTGCAAAGCGGCCAGCTTATCCCGGCGCACCTGCAGGATCTCGGAAAGCTCCTGCTCCTGGGCGCCGCTGTTGTTCATCTCTTCACTCATAGGATTCCTCACATATTTCGCTTACTTATTCTCCACGGACAGGATCTTGAACACAAGCTCTCCGGCGGGCGCGTGAATGGTCACCGTCTCTCCCGCCCGGTGGCCGATCAGCCCCTGGCCAACAGGAGAGTCGTCGGAAATCCGTCCGGCGCGGGGATTGGCCTCCTGGGAACCCACGATCTCATAGGTCTCCTCAAAATTGTCCTCCACGTCACATACGCGCACAATGCTGCTGAGGGTCACCGTGTCTTTGGGTACGTCGTACTCAATATTATCCACGATCTCCGCGTTCTCGATCAGCACCTTCAGTTCGGCAATTTTAGAATAGAGCTTGCCCTGCTCGGTCTTGGCCTCGTCGTACTCGCTGTTTTCCGACAGGTCGCCAAAGCTGCGGGCTTCCTTAATCTGCTCGGCAACTTCCTTTTCCCGAACCGTCTCCAAATAATAGAGCTCCTCTTTCAGCGCCTCCAAGCGCTCCTGGCTCATTTTAAATCTGCTGGTGTTGGTCATGAAAGCAGATCTCCTTTCCCTTGTCAACTTGCATTGCGCCGGCTGGTTGCGGCGCTATGAATCCATATTATACGGTTGCAAACAGTCCCTGTCAACTCAAAAATCGCAGGGCGGCCATCAGCTGATCGTCGTCTGAAATGCTGGCAGTACCGTCCGAAACGCCGGTGGTTCCCTGGGTGGTTCCCGCGGTGGATTCATCCCGGTTGTATACGATGGTATCCGGGACCACACCGCCGTTTTTCGAGATGTCGATCCCCATGGGCGTTAAATAGCTATGGGTGGAGAGGCGGATCGCACTTCCATCCGAAAGCACAATCGTCTCCTGGGACCTGGTATTGCCGGTGGTCGCTTCTCCCATCACCGTCGCCCACTGGTATTCCTGCAGCACCGCCGCACACAGCTCCGCCTCGCGGAAGGTGGCCGCATTTACCAGAACCACGGTGGGAAACTGAATGCACATCACGTCCGACTCGGTGACGATCTCTTCCCCGTTCTTGCTCACCTCGGAGAAAAGCCGTCCGCCCGGGAGCAAATAGTCCAGCAGCGTCGTCACCTCGCTGGTCAGCCCGCCGGGATTGTTGCGCAGATCCAGAACAAAGGCCACCGCGCCTTGGGCCATCAAATCTTCAATCGCCTGCACCGAAGCCTCTCCGCTGCCGGCCTCAAAATTGGCGATCTGCAGGTAGCCGGCGCCGGTTTTTTCCATGCGGTAATTGACGGCGCTGGCGTTGGCGCCGGTACAGTCTACCTCAATCGTGTCGCCCGAGCTGATGGTCAGAACAAATTTCACGTTCAGCTTGCTGCGGATCAGCGTGCGCAGCTGATCCACCGACATTCCCGCTACCGGTTCTCCATCCACCGCCGTGATGACCATTCCCGCGCCGACGCCGGCCCAGGCAGCCGGTGAACCGGGATAGACCGCGATCACCTGAAAGCCGCCGCCGGTCTCGTCCCGCACAAAGGACAGGCCGATATCCGCGTAATCGTTGGAGGCGGAAAGCTGATAGGCCCGATATTCATCCGGGGTCATATAGTAGCTCCAATCGTCCCCCAGGCCGGCAACCATGGCCGCCGCCGCAGAGTCTCCCATGGACTTGCGATCCACCGGATCGATGAAGGCCTCATCCAGCAGGTTTTTGATCTCCACATAGTGCATCGCCTCGTCATAATCGGCTTTGCCGCCCACCTGGTGAATCAGTTTGGTATACGTCAGCGCATAAATGCCGCCGCAAAAAAGGATCAGCAGCAGGAACACATATTTCAATCGAATGCCGACGTTGAAAAACGCGGCAACAACGCGTCCCACCCGGCGAAAAAATCTCCTTGATAGCCTACCCACACGATCCCTCCTGTGTTCTCTGTAATCATGGCGTAGCCGGACAGCGAAAACCGCTGCCCGGCAGACGGCGCAAAACGCCGTGTCTTATCTCTTTAAACTCCGGCTTCCGATGAAAAACTCAGGCCGGAAAAAAACTGCTCGGGATCTGTACGGCTGCCGCCGGACCAGATCTCAAAATGACAGTGCGGACCTGTGGAAAGGCCGCTGCTGCCCACATAGCCGATGGTGCTTCCCTTGTTGACGCTCTGCCCTTCGCTGACGCTCACCGAAGACATGTGCGCATACAAGGTCGTATACCCGTTCCCGTGATCCAGGATCACGCAATTGCCATAGCCGTCCCCTGAGTTGCCGGCCCGAACCACGCTCCCGGTATCCGCCGCCACAATGGCGGCGCCATAACCCGCGCCAACATCCAGGCCGCTGTGATACTTCTCCGTCTTGTACACCGGATGGATCCGCAACCCAAAGCGGCTGGTCACATAGGTACAGGAAGGAACCGGCCATGAGAAGGAGCCTGTTCCCATCACGGCTGGCGGCTTGGGTGCGGGCGTACTCTCGGCAGCCGACTGCTGTTGCTGCTGTTGCTGCTGCTGAGCCTCCTGTTGTGCCCTTCTGGCTGCTTCCGCCTGCGCAGCTGCCCGGGCCGCCGCTTCTTCCGCCTCTCGCTGGCGGCGAAGCTCTTCCTGGCGCTGCCGTTCCAGCTCCGCCATCAGAGCCTGCAGCTCCCGATCTGCCTGTTCTTCGATGGCCAGGATCTGTTCATATTCTTCCTGGCGGTTTTCAATATCTTCCTGCAGATCCCGGATCAGCGCCACGGCCTCGTCAATTTCCACCTCCAGCGCCTTCTGCTCAGTCCGAAGCTGTTCCTGCTTTCCCTGCAGCTCTGTTCGGACTATTTCGTACTCCGCCTTGACCTGCTCGGTATTCTCCCGGGCGGCAATATACGCTTCCTCCAGCTCTCTGTCGCTGGCCATGATCTGCCCCATGTCGTCCAGGACAGTCAGAAACTCGCCCAGATTGGAGGTACGCAGCACCATGGACAAAAGCCCATAGCCGCCATTTTCCTCCATGGCTCGCACCCGAATCCGATAGCGGGCAAGCTGTTCCTCCTCCAGCGCCTTTGCCGCCGCCACTTCCGCTGCCTTTTCGGCGATCATATCGTCGTAAAGCGCGATTTCCTGGCTGTTGAGCTGCATCTGCTCCAGGGTGTATATGTTGCGTTCGTCCATGGCTTGTTTCCGTTCCAGGACGCTCGCCTGCTGGGATTCCAGCTCGTCCACGACGGCCTGTTTGGCCTCGCGTTGAGCCGAAAGCTCATCCCGCTTGGCCCGCATGGCGTTTACATCCTCCTGGGTCACCGCGTATGCCGGAACCGGCAGGACGGCAATCGTCAAGATCAAAGCCAAAGCAAGCGCAATGAGACTTTGCAATTTCTTGTTGCTCATAGTAAGTAAAACCGGGGAACTACCCTCAGCAGTTCCAGTGACTCAGTCCCGAAAAGAATGCTTCCGGATCCGTAGGCGTACCGTTGAGCCGCACTTCAAAATGACAGTGGGTTCCGGTGGAGCGCCCGGTGGATCCCAGGTAACCCAAAGTGGTGCCCGCGCTCACGCTCTGCCCATAGCTGACCGCCACGGACGACATGTGCGCATACACCGTCTGGTAACCGTTTCCATGGTCAATGGTAACATAGTTGCCGTAGCCCGAGCCGCCGTTTCCCGCGGCAATCACCGTGCCGGCAGCCGCAGCCACAATGGGCTGTCCATCGTTGCCAAAGCCGTCGATATCGATGCCTGCGTGGCCCGCCGTTTCCCCAGTGAAAGGATCTTCCCGAGAACCGAAGCGACTGGTTACGCGGGAACTGCTGGGAACCGGCCACATAAAGCTGGCGCTTCCCGTGGCCGCGCCGGGATTCAAACCGTCGCTTCCGCCGTCAGAGCTTCCGCCATCCGCAGCACCTCCGTTTTCCGGAGCGCCGCCCTGTTCCTGCTGCGCTGCAGCAGCGGCAGCAGCGGCAGCCGCGGCAGCCGCGGCCGCTTCCTGGCGCTTCTGCTCCTCATATGCCGCAATCATCCGGGTCAGCTCATCCGAAGCCTGCTGCTCTGCGGCCTGCTCCGCTTCATATTGACTCATAGCCGTCTCAATGGCTTCGGACAGCTCTGCAAGCTCCCCTTCCGCCTGGGCTACCTGCGCCTGAATGGCAGCCTGCTCCTCCCGGAGCTCTGCCTGCTTCTCCTCGCATTCAGCCCGGACTTCCTCGTATTCCGCCTTGATCTGCTCCGTTTCCTGGCGGGCAGCCCGGTATTGCCGCTCCAGCGCCTTGTCGCTTTCCATGATTTCGCCCATATCCTCCAGGCCGGAAAGCAGCTCGCTGAAGTTGCTGGAATGTACCACAACAGACAGGAAATTATAGCCGCCGCTCTCCTCCATGGCCCGGATGCGCGTGCGATACCGGGTAAGCTGATCCTGCTCACGGGTCAGGGCCGCATTCAGCTCCTGGGATTTTTCTTCAATGATCTGGTCATACATGGCGATTTCTTCCGCCGTCAGCCGAAGGGCTTCCAGAGCGTTGCTGTTTTGCAGATCCAGCGCCGCCTTCAGATCCAGGACGGTCGCCTGCTGATCCCGCAGGCCGGAAAGGCGTTCCTCCGCCTCCGCAGCCCGGGCGGCCGCTTCATTCTTGCGCTGACGCAGCGCGTCGATATCGCCTTGATTCACCGCGTGGGCCGTAGGGATGATGCTGGCCATCAAAGACAGCACCATCAACAAGGCCAGCAGTATCGCGATGAAAGAAACCACTCTTTTCCTCTTCATACCGACACCCCTACCCTAAGCTTTACACTTGCAAATAGTTGCGGATGGCGTTGACGCCGCCAAACACACCAACCAATATACCGGTGCCCAGGTAGAAGGCCAGAACCGGGAACATCACTTCCTTGAAAGACACCAGCGTGATGAAGCTCCCCGTCAGGGTTCCCATCAGCCGCCCGGTCAGCAGACCATACAAGCCCCATTCCGCCAAAAACGCCAGGCCGCCGCCCAAAATGCCCAGAACAAGGCCTTCCACCACAAAGGGGAGGCGGATAAAGCTGTTGGTGGCGCCCACCATCTTCATGATGGCGATTTCTTCCCGCCGGCCAAAGGTTGCAAGCTTGACGGTGTTGGACATGATGAACACCGAAACGAACACCAGAATCACCGTCAGGATCAGGGAAATGATGCTTACAACATTACGGATCGTCACAAAGGTATCCGCATACTCCAGGTGCGCTTTGACTTTCGCGATTCCGTCCACCGCTTCCAGGGCCGCCTTGGTCTGCGCCATCTCCGCGATATCATCCAGATGGATCACGAAGCGATGGCGGAACACCGTCTCGTCGATGCCCTCCATCAGATCCGCGTCATACTGGCCCATAAAGTTGTCCATCGCCTGCGTGCGGGACACAAATTCCACCGATTCCACATTGTCCACTGCCGCCAGAGCGCTCTCCAGGGCCTGAGCGGCTGATTCTTCCGCAATGCTGTCATCCACGAAAGCCACCACTTCGTTCTGGCTCTCCAGCTCTTTAATCAATGCGTCGATGTTCCGGGACAGCAGGGCTACGCTGCCAATGATAATCAGGCAGGCCATGATAATGGTCACCGTTGCAAAGGACATAAAACTGTGGGTTTTAATGCTGCGGAAGCCTTCCCGGATCAGATATCCGGCTCTGTTAAATATCATAGTCGTAATACCCTATTCCGTCACCGATCACGCGACCACCCTTGATGGTAATGGTACGCTTGGTAAGCGCGTTGACCAGTTCCTTTTCGTGGGTGACCACCAGTACCGTCGTCCCCATTTCGTTGATCTTTTCCAGCAGGAGCATCAGCTCCAGACTGAGCGTCGGGTCCAGGTTTCCCGTGGGCTCGTCCGCCACGATCATACGCGGATTGTTTACCAGCGCCCGGGCAATCGCCACACGCTGCTGTTCACCGCCGGACAGCTCGCTTGGCAGGCGGTTTCCTCGCCCCTCCAGGCCGACCAGCTCCAACACATAATCAACCCGCTGTTTGATTTCCCGCCTGCGCGCGCCAACGACACGCATGGCAAAAGCCACGTTGTCGAAAACATTCATGTTCTCGATCAAGCGATAATCCTGGAATACGACGCCCAGGGTCCTGCGGACCTTGGGCAGTTTTCCTCTTTTTATGCCGCTCATATCAAAGTCGTTGACGACCACCTTGCCGGACTTGGCATAGACCTCTCCGGTCAAGAGCTTCATCAGGGTCGTTTTCCCGGAGCCGGAAGGCCCCACCAGGAAAACAAACTCCCCCTCGTCAACGTTCAGATCTACGTTGTCCAGCGCCACAGTGCCGCTGCTGTCGTAGACCACGGTCACTCCGTCCAATTGTACCATTGCTTATCCTCCAGGGTTTTGCTGATGTTCCGAAACGCGTCCCTCTCAATACTTGCTGTTGAGGGAATCCAGATACATTTTCACCATCATCGCGACCTTAAACACAATGGCGTGATCAAACTCACGCAGGTCCAAGCCCGTGATTTTCTTGATCTTCTCCAGCCGATACACCAGGGTATTGCGGTGTACATAGAGCTTCCGCGACGTTTCGGAGACGTTCAGGTTGTTCTCAAAGAACTTGTTGATGGTCTCCAAAGTATCTTCATCCAAGGTTTCAATGGGATTTTTCTTGAACACCTCGTTGAGGAACATTTCACACAGAGTCGTGGGGAGCTGATAAATGATGCGCCCCAGACCCAGGCTTTCATAGTTGATAACAGTCTTTTCGCTTTCGAACACCCGGCCCACTTCAATGGCCACCTGGGCCTCCTTGTACCGGTCGGCCAGCTCCCTGAGATGCCGGGCAACTGTGCTGATGCCGATCACGCATCGAATCCCCAGCTCTTCATACAGGGCAGCCTCGATATTGCGCGCAGCCTTAAAGACTTCCTCCTGATAGCTGGCCGTAGGCAGCGCCTTGACCACCACAATGTCATTTTCATTGATGTTCAGAACAAAGTCCTTCTGCTTGTCCGGGAACAGCCGCTGGATCACTTCCACTGCCGCCACATCGGAGTTTTCCATCTGGCGCACCAGCAGCACACTGCGAGGCTCGTCCGTGACAAAATGCAGCTCCTTGGCCCGGACGTACACGTCCCCGGGCAGGATGTTGTCTGAAATGATGTTCTTTACGAACGCGGCCTTGTTGTGCTTTTCCTCATAGTTGCTCTTGGCCTCGTTAAAAGCCACCGCAGCCACGGCACAAATCGTCTTGGCCATTTGATCCGTTCCCTCAGAGAACGCAGCATAGTCCAGCTTTGCACTGTCAGAGTGCAAAGCGCTGTATGTGCGGATCCCGGTCGCCATGGTCTGCCCGGCGGCATCCAGCTCGTAGGCATGGAAGTCCTCCAGCCGGGAGCCGATCATCGCCAGCTCGCTGCTGGCCACGACGAAGCCCTGCTCGTCAACAACCCCGATGGTCCTGTCCACGGCATCCTTCATCTGAATAATCACATTCTGGAAAATTCTGCTGGACATAAAAACGCCTCCTATGTTCGGCGGTAAGGCCATCATGCCCAATATGGCAAATTTACCATACTACCGCCGCTCTCTTTAGCATATAATAACTCCATACTATGTGATTTTCAATAGAAAATGCGTTTCTCTTTTGTTAATTTTTTTCGTTTTCTGTTGTATGCGCTCAATTTTCGTAGGAATCCAGCGTCGTTTTTGACCATTTTTCCATGGGAACTGCGCAGAACAGTTTGCACAAATCCGCTTCTGTCAGCTCCCGGAATGCCCCCGGAGCCAGATCTTTCTCCAGGCACAGTTCACCGATGGCCAAGCGTCGAAGCTCCCGCACCGGTTTGCCCCGAGCGGCCAGCATGCGTCTGACCTGATGGTACTTCCCTTCCACCACCCGCACCAAGCAGCGCTGGTCTCCCAGAGGCTCCAGCAGCGCAGGCAGACAGCGGGTACCGTCCGCCAGAACCAGGCCGCACGCAAAAGCGGCGGTGTCTTCCGCATCCGGTTCTCCCTCGACTTTTGCATAATACAGCTTTTCAACGCAGGATTTTGGCGAAATCACACGATGGGCGAATTCCCCGTCGTCTGTCAGAATCAGCAGCCCGTCGGTATCCTTATCCAGGCGACCCACAGGAAAAATCCCTCTACCACACAGAGAAGGCATCAGATCCAGAACGGTTTTTTGCTCTCGATCCTCCGTCGCCGTGACAATGCCCAGAGGCTTGTTCATCATATAATAATGATGGGCGCGGTACTGCAGCGCCTCCCCGTCCAGCGCCACCGTTTCCCGGGTCGGATCCACCTTCCGTTCAGGATGCTTCTCCAAGCTTCCATCCACCGTGACCCTGCCGCTTTTGA
This sequence comes from Oscillospiraceae bacterium, assembly GCA_902783825.1. Taxonomy (GTDB): domain Bacteria; phylum Bacillota; class Clostridia; order Oscillospirales; family Oscillospiraceae; genus Limivicinus. The sequence goes on from CACZSJ010000172.1 coordinate 9,711, forward strand.
CAACGGCTCTGCTTTCTTTCCGGGAGGCAATGCCCATATCAGAAAGCAGTTTGTCCAGTCTAATCTGCGGCATACAGCTCTCCTTCCTTGCGTTGCGCCCGGGTAGTATAGCACATTTTTAACTTTTTTGCAACCTTTGAACCGGATTTGTATCTTTTTTCCAGAGGGCACATAGCGGCGCACATGCGTGAATAAGCTGTATCGGAGGTGATCGCCATGGCCCAAAGCAGCCGTGTTTTTACCAAGAAGAAAGCCTTGATCGGCGTTCTGCTCGCCGCCGTAATTCTGCTTGCGCTGATCCTTTTCAGAAGCTGTTCCGCCGCCCGCGTCAATCTGTCTACCACAGAGGGGCGCATGGACTTCCTCAGCTCACTGGGATGGGAGGCAGACGCAGCCACAGAAGAATACAAGCGGGTGCTGATTCCCGGGAAATTGGAGGGGGCGCTGGCCGACTACAATGCCATGCAGCTGGAGCAGGGCTGTGATCTCAGCCGACATCTGAGTGAGCGCTGCGATCAGTACAGCTACCGGATCACCAATTACCCCAACTGTGACCAAACCGTTTTGGTAACACTGTATGTGCAGGACGGCAGGCTGATCGCCGGTGACATCCACAGCACCGCCCTTAACGGCTTCATGCACGGCTTGAAAGCGCAATAGCCTCTCACGCAATCCGGTCTCCGCCATCCTCGTCAAAAAGCAAGTCCGCACTGTCTGCGGACTTGCTTTTTATTATTGTTCTTTTATTCGTTCTTTTATTCTGCCAGGCAAACGCCGGTCATTTCCGCGGGCTGTTCCAGCCCCATCAGCTTGAGGATCGTGGGCGCGATATCGGCCAGCCGACCGGGCTTGAGCCGGATCCCCGCCTTCCGCACGCAGAAAGGAACCGGATTCGTGGTGTGGGCCGTATTGACATCGCCGTCCTGGTCAAACATACAATCGGCGTTGCCGTGGTCGGCGGTGACCACCAGGACCACATCCTCATGCTTTTCCACTTCGGCCAAAATGCGGCCCATGCATCCGTCTACCGTCTCCACCGCTTTGACGGCGGCCTCCATGACGCCGGTATGACCCACCATGTCGCAGTTGGCAAAGTTGCAGACAATCAGTGCGTACTGTTCCGATGCGATGGCTTCAACCACCTTGTCGGCTACCGGCTCCGCGCTCATCTGGGGGATCAAATCATAGGTGGCGTATTCCTTGGGGGAAGGCACCAAACAGCGTTCTTCCCCGGGGCAGACCCGTTCCACGCCACCGTTAAAGAAGAAGGTCACATGGGCATACTTCTCGGTCTCGGCCACGCGGAACTGCTTGAGACCCTGTGCGCTGATATAGTCGCCCAAAGTGTTTTCGATGACCTCCGGCGGATAGGCGATGGGCAGGGTCAGGCTCTCGTCATACTGGGCTGTGCAGACGTAAGACAGCGGAAAAACCTCTTTCTTGCGCGGAAAACCGTCAAACTCCTCCAGATTCAGCGCCCAGGTCATTTCCCGAGCCCGGTCCGGACGGAAGTTCATGAAGATCACGCTGTCGCCCGGCTGGATTACGCCCTCGGGGCAGACCACCACAGGCTTGACAAATTCATCCGTGACTTCCTGCGCATAGCTCGCTTCCACCGCGTGCACCGGATCCGGATCCAAAACGCCCTCGCCGCAGACAATGGCGTTGTAGCCGATCTCCACGCGCTCCCAGCGCTTGTCTCGATCCATGCCGTAAAAACGTCCCTGGATGGTCGCAATCCGGGCGTTCCCCAGCGCCTGGCATTTTTCCTGCAGCCTGGCTACAAAGCCGGAGCCGCTGGTGGGCGGCACATCCCGCCCGTCCAGGAAGCAATGGACATAGACCTGCTCCACGCCCCTCTGTTTGGCCATATCCAAAATCCCGAAAATATGCTCGATATGGCTGTGTACGCCGCCATCAGAGAGCAGCCCCAGAATATGCAGCTTCTTTCCATGGGCTTTGGCGTCTTCCATCGCCTTGATGTAGACGGGATTTTGAAAGAATTTCCCGTTCTGGATCTCCTGGCTCATCTTGGGCAGGATCTGAAAAACCACCCGACCAGCGCCGATGTTGGTATGACCCACCTCGGAATTGCCCATCTGTCCCTCCGGCAGCCCCACATCCAGACCGGAAGCCTGCAGCTGGGTACAGGGATACCGAGAGAACAGCCGATCCAGATTGGGCGTTTTTGCCTGGGCTATGGCATTCCCGGCCGTGGGTGCGGCCAGGCCGAACCCATCCAGGATAATGAATACCGCTTTGTTCATGTAAGATTACTCCTGCGCCGTGGCCGCGACAATGGCCGCAAAATCTGCCGGCTTCAGGGATGCGCCGCCGATGAGGCCGCCGTCGATATCCGGCTGGGCCAACAGCTCCGCCGCGTTTTTGGCGTTCATGCTGCCGCCGTAGAGAATGCTGATGGCGCGGGCGGGCCGGGCGCCGTACATCTTGCGAACAACCGCGCGGATCTCCTCGCAAACCTCCTGCGCCTGCTGCGCAGTAGCTGTTCTTCCGGTGCCGATGGCCCAGATGGGCTCATAAGCGATAATGCAGCGGCGCAGCTGGGCGGCAGTGATTCCACCGAGAGCTGCCTTGACCTGATAAGTCACATATTCCATCGTCAGATCCATTTCCCGCTGTTCCAGGCTCTCTCCCACGCAGATGATGGGCTGAACGCCGTTGGCCAGCAGGGCCTTGGCCTTGGCGTTGACGAGCATATCGTCCTCGCCGTGGTACTCACGCCGCTCGGAGTGGCCCACAATGCAGTACTTGACCCCAGCATCAGCCAACTGCTCGGCAGAGATTTCGCCGGTGTACGCCCCCTTGTCGAAGCAAGAAACGTCCTGTGCGCCGGTGGCAACCTTGCAATCTTTGCCCGCTTTGATCATGGCGGGAACCATGACGGCAGGCGTGCACAGCACCACGTCGCAGCTGCGGGTCTTGGGCAGGCTTGCTTTCAGTTCTTCCATAAAAGGCTTGATCTGAGAGCTGAGCATATTCATCTTCCAGTTCCCGGCGATCACCGTCTTGCGATATTTTCTGTTCATCGTTTTCTTCCTTTCCTATGCAGAATTACTTATCCAATAGGCAAGCCACGCCCGGCAGCTCCTGGCCCTCCAGGAACTCCAGAGACGCACCGCCGCCGGTGGAAATATGGGTAATGCTGTCGGCATAGCCCAGCTTTTCCACCGCAGAAGCGGAATCGCCGCCGCCTACGATGGTAATGGCGCCGGATTCAGCCAGGGCCTTGGCCATCGCCTTGGTGCCGCCGGCGAAAGCATCGAATTCAAACACACCCATGGGCCCGTTCCAAACGATGGTGCCAGCGCCCTTGACGGCCTCACCAAACAGCTCCGCCGTCTTCGGCCCGATATCCATACCCATGAGATCCTCCGGAATATCTTCCTCCACCAGTACAGGCTCGGCGTCGGCGGCAAACTCTGCGGCGCAGAGATTGTCGACGGGCAGCAGGAAGCGAACACCCTTGGCCGCGGCCTTGGCGATCATATCACCTGCATACTCGATCCGATCCTCTTCCAGCAGGGACTTGCCGATCTGGAAACCCTGGGCTTTTTTGAAGGTATAGGCCATGCCGCCGCCGATGATGATGGTGTCGGCCTTCTCCAGCAAATTGTTGATGACGTTGATCTTGTCCGAAACCTTGGCGCCGCCCAGCACCGCCACGAAGGGACGCTTGGGGTCCTCCAGCGCCTTGCCCATAATGGACAGTTCCTTGTCCACCAGCAGGCCCGAGTAGGCAGGCAGATAGGCCGCCACGCCGGCGGTGGAGGCATGGGCTCGGTGCACAGTGCCGAAGGCGTCGGATACGAAGATCTCCGCCATGTCGGCCAGTGCCTTGGCGAAGTCTTCGCCGTTTTTCTCTTCCCGGATATCAAAACGCAGATTCTCCAGCAGCATGATCTGCCCCGGCTGCAGCGCGGCAGCCTTGGCTTGGGCGTCTTCTCCGATGATATCCGCAGCGAAAATAACCTCCTGGCCCAGCAGCTCGGACAGGCGCTGAGCCACGGGTGCCAGGCTCAGTTTGCTTTTCCACTCGCCTTTGGGCTTACCCAGATGGGAGCAGGCAATCACAGCCGCTCCGTTTTCCAGCAGATACCGAATCGTAGGCAGCGCCGCAACAATGCGCTTGTCACTGGTGATCGCCCCGGTCTCCTTATCCTGCGGCACGTTGAAATCGCAGCGGAGCAGGATCTTTTTTCCTTTTACATCCACATCGTAGATCGTCTTCTTGTTGTAGTTCATATCATATCCTCCTAAAAATGGTACACAAATTTAATCATCCGCCATGATGCCTGTCTCCAGCAGACCGGGAAAGCCCTGTTGGCGCAGCGCCTCATAGGTCAGAATGGCAACAGAATTGGATAGATTCAGACTGCGCGCCTGCCCGCGCATGGGGATGCGGAGACAGCGGTGCCGGTATTTTTCCAGCAGCCAGGCCGGCAGCCCCGCCGTTTCTTTGCCGAAGAGCAGCGCCACCGATCCGCTCAGATCCGCCTCATGATAGGCTCGAGGCGCCTTGGTGCTGGCCAGATAAAGATGCTCGTCCCCGTTCTTTGCAAAATAGGAATCCAAATCGGGATAAGTGCTTATGTTGACCAAATGCCAATAGTCCAAGCCGCAGCGTTTTACCCATTTATCCGAGATTTCAAAGCCCAGCGGCTCAATCAGGTGCAAGCTGGCGCCGGTAACCGCACATGTGCGTGCAATCGCACCGGTGTTGTGGGGGATTTCCGGTTCCAGCAACACAATATCCACCATGCCGCCACCTCCTGCTCACCCAGCATCATCGCCAAAGATTTGTTATTACTTTATCCAGATCGATACCATATTAGCACAAAAACCAAAAAAATCATGCACTTTTTTTCGATTTTGAGGATTTCTTGCATATTCCACAAAACTGCGTTATAATCGGCCTTGGAAAAGCGGGATTTCTTGGCATTTTGTATATGGCCATTTGCCCCTCATTCTCTGGAATCGAGGTTTGTCCCATGGAGTATCTCTGTAACGATTGTCCGCGTCGCTGCAATGCGCTGCGGACCGATACCCAGCCCGGCGGTTTTTGTGCCAGTCCTGCCCTGCCGCGGGTCATCCGGGCCGCGCCTCACTTCGGCGAGGAGCCCTGCATCAGCGGCACTCGGGGCGCGGGAACCGTGTTCTTTTGCGGCTGCAATCTTCGCTGCGTTTTCTGTCAGAACCGGGAAATCAGTCAGACAAGCTGCGGGAAAACGCTCAGCGTTCCCCAACTGCGCGATCTGTTCTGCCGTCTGCGGGATCAGGGCGTTCACAACATCGACCTGGTCACTCCGGGACACTTCGTCCGCGCCATCGCCCAGGCTCTGGATGGTCTGGAGCTGGGGATTCCGGTTGTCTGGAACAGCTCCGCCTATGAGAGCGTGGAAACGCTTCGACGACTGGAAGGATTGGTGCAGGTGTACATGCCCGATCTGAAATACTGGAAAGCAGAGCCGGCCCGTCGCTACTCTGCCGCAGCAGACTATCCCCAGACAGCGACCGCGGCCATCCGGGAAATGGTCCGGCAGCGAGGTCCCTACGTGCTGGACGAGGAAGGCATTTTACAATCCGGTGTTCTGATCCGCCATCTGATTCTGCCGGGGCAGGACCTGGCCGCTATGGATGTGATGGATTTTGCTGCAGAATCCTTTCCCCACGGCAGCGTTTTGTTCTCCCTGATGAGCCAGTATACGCCCATGCCCGGTCTGGATCGCTATCCGGAACTGTCTTCTCCCATCTCTCCGGAAAGCCACGCTTCGCTCTGCTCCTATCTGCAAAAAAGCGGCCTGGAGGGCTACTGGCAGGATCCGGATTCCGCCACGCAGGAGAGTATCCCAGATTTTGACTATACCGGTCTTGACAGAACCCCCGATTTCATCAATAATACAAGCAGGGAATAAGCACGATACCGAACCATCAACGATACAAGATATAAAAGGAGAAACGACTATGGACTACAACGAAATCCTTGCCTCTGCACGTCAGTGCGTTGGCCCCTACTGCAAAGCCTGCCCCGTATGCAACGGCCGCGCCTGCGGCAACGCCATGCCCGGCCCCGGCAGCAAGGTCCCCGGCAACGCAGCCGCCCGCAACTTTGACAAGTGGCAGGAAGTCTGCGTCAACATGGACACCCTGTGTCCCAACGTAGACCCGGATATCTCCTTTGAGATGTTCGGCCACCGTTTTGTCGCCCCTGTTTTCGCCGCCCCGCTGGGCGCCCTGCCCATGCATTACGGCGACAAGTACAACGACCAGCAGTACAACGCCATTCTGGTCAAAGCCGCGGCGGACTATGGCCTCATGGCCCTCACAGGCGACGGCGTCGATCCGGAGATCATGAAGGCTGCCGTGGTGGACATGGGCAAGTCCGGCGGCATGGGCTGCCCCACCATCAAGCCCTGGAACAAGGAGTTCGTCTTTGAGAAGCTGGACGCGGTCAAGGCCGGAAAGATCTTTGCCGTGGCTATGGACGTAGACGGCGCGGGTCTTCCCTTCCTGAAGGCCATGAACCCCAACGCGGGCAGCAAGTCCGTAGAGGAGATGCGGGAAATCATTTCCTACGCCCAGATGCCCTTCATTGTCAAGGGGATCATGACCCCGGCCGGCGCCCTGAAGGCCGCGGAAGCCGGCGCCAGCGCCATCGTGGTATCCAATCACGGCGGCCGTGTTCAGGGCGGCGTACCCTCCACGGCGGAAGTTCTGCCCGCCATCGCGGAAGCGGTAAAGGGCAAGCTGACCATCCTGGTAGACGGCGGCATCCGCTCCGGTGTGGACGTATTCCGCGCTCTGGCTCTGGGTGCGGACGCGGTGCTGATCGGCCGCCCGGTGCTCACCGCCATTTACGGCGGCGGCGCCGAGGGCTTCCGGGTGTACATGGACAAGATTCTGGGCGAGTTGAAGTCCACCATGACCATGTGCGGCGCGGCCAGCCTGCAGGAAATCACCCGGGACAAGGTCTGGCTGGAGAAGTAAGCGCCCCCTTTCCTGTCGCTTGTCCTTATTTGAACAACAGAACCGATGAAAAAACAGACTGCGCAGAAAGCGCAGTCTGTTTTATGTTTATTGTGTTGTGTTAACCATTTGAGTTCAGCAGCCTGTCTCTTGCTTTACGATGCGCTCCATCTCCATCCACTTCTCTTCCATGTCGCGCAGCAGCTGAAACTGGGTGCGGCAGCGATCCAGATTTTGCTCCGGACGGTCGATAGAGAAATATCGGTCTCCTTCCAGGTAATCCGCCAGAAAACGGATGCCGCATTCCAGCGTCATGGTATACGCGCCCAAAGGCAGCGCCTGCCGCTCACTCCGGCTCAGGCTCGGACAGGCTTCGACGAAGCCGCGGGTAAAGACCCGAAACAGCTCCAAATCCAGAGAAACCTTGGAAAGATCCCGCTCATCCTCTTCTGCTGTCGAGGCGCCGAAACGGATCGCATCACCAAAATCGAACACAGCCAGACCGGGCATCACAGTATCCAGATCGATGACGCAAAGGGCGCGGCGGCTGTCCTGATCCAGCAGGACGTTGTTGATCTTGGTATCGTTGTGGGTCACCCGAATGGGAAGCAGCCCCAGCTCACGCATATGTTGCAGCCGACAGCCGCGTTCCTGCCGGGCATAAGCGAAGCGCAATTCTTCCTGCACCAGGGATGCTCTTCCCACCCGATCCGCCTGCTCTGCCTGGCGCAGCTGTCGATAGCGCTCTGGAGTGTTATGGAAATCTATAATGGTTTCTTCCAAGCGCTCCACCGGGAAGTTTCGCAGCGTGTACTGGAAGCGACCAAAGGCCCTGGCACACTCCAGAAAATCCTCCCGACTCTCCGGGCGCTGCAGGCAGAGGCTGTTATCCACGAAACGGTAAGCGCGCCAGCAGCCGCCCTGCCGATCGTTGTAATAGCTCTGTCCATCCCGGGTATCCAGATAGCGGATCATCGCCGGATTCTCTCCCCCCAGCTGCAGGAAAGCGCTGATCTCCGCCATGTTGTGCATCAGCGCCTCCACATTTGGAAAAACGTGTCGGTTGATCCACTGGAGGATATACTTCTCTCCGCAGTCCGTAGTGATCAGATAGGTTTCGTTGATGTGCCCGCTTTTCAGCTGCTCGCAGGTCACCGGCTTTCCGTGAACGGGGAATTGATAGATCGCTTCTTTCACAATTCTCTCTCTCTTTTCTTCCCATCTCAGGCCGTCTTAACGCCCAAGGGATTATTGTTGTCGTTCTTGCTGCGCAACAAGCTGGATCAGATGCAGGAGAATTTCCACCGTCTGATCCATGCTTTCCACACTGATGTGCTCATAGGGGCCGTGGAAGCCGTCGCCTCCTGTACCCAGGTTGGGACAGGGAAGGCCACGGAAGGATAGCTGCGCGCCGTCTGTCCCCCCTCGAATGGGTACGGATCGGGGCGACAGTCCCGCTTTGCGGATGGCTTCTTTCGCCATTTCCACCACTTCGGTGCATTCCTGCAGCTTTTCCGCCATGTTCCGGTACTGCTGCCGAATCCTCAGGTCAGCCGTACCCTCTCCATACTTTTGATTGATTGCCTGTGCAATCTCCTCCAAACGTTGCAAACGGACGCGGAAGATCTCGGCGTCGTGATCCCGGACGATATAATCCATCTCCGCTCGCTCTACGCTTCCCTTTATCTCCGTCAGGTGATAAAAGCCCTGGTATCCTTCCGTTTGCGCCGGTGTCTCCCCTTCAGGCAGCATAGCGTTGATCTCCATGGCTACGAGCCCGGCATTGATCATTTTGCCCTTGGCGCTGCCTGGGTGGACATTGAAGCCATGGATTTCCCAGTGGGCAGACGCGGCGTTAAAGGTCTCGTAGTTGATCTCTTCCGGCGCGCCGCCATCCACCGTAAACGCAAAATCCGCGGCCAGGCGTTCCAGATCCAGCAGAGCTGCGCCATGTCCCACTTCTTCATCCGGTGTAAAGCACACGGCGATTCTCCCGTGGGGCAGTCCTTTCGCCAAGACTTGCTCGCAGGCGGTGAGAATCTCCGCCACACCTGCCTTATCGTCCGCTCCCAGAACGGTGGTGCCGTCCGTGGTAATCAGGGTATGTCCCAGCCGCCCCGCCAGGCCGGGAAAACGTGCCGGAGACAACACACGTCCGCTGTCTCCCAGGGAAATCTCCTGTCCGTTGTAGTCGGGGTGAAGCAACGGTCTCACATTTTCCCCGGAAAAATCCGGAACGGTGTCAATGTGGGCAATCAGCCCCAACGCCGGGCTGTTCTCGCAGCCGGGGCTGGCGGGCAGCGCGCCATATACGTAGGCATGCTCGTCCTCATAAACCTCCGCAAAGCCCATCTGCTGCATCTCCTGTGCCAGCAGACGGCTCAAATCAAACTGTCTCAGCGTGCTGGGGGTCTGCGCCGCGTCCTCGGCGCTGGCTGTGTGAACCTGTGCATAGCGGATCAGTCTTTCATACGCTCGCATGGCAACCTCCTTACAAATACAGCTCCGCGTACACGAACTGCCGTCCCTTCCGAGAGGCGCCGCCGAAGCCGGTGATTTTTCCCTTTCCCATTCCCCGGAGAGACAAGACGTCTCCCTCGTGGACCAAACAGTCCGGTTTAAGGGACTGTGAATAGTTTAAACTGACACTGCCGGCGGCGATCTGACGGGCAGCTTCCGTCCGGGACAGTTTGAACAGCCCGGCCAGCACCGCATCCAGCCGCGTGCTCTGCACCGTAAAGCTCCTCTCTTCCACCCGCCGCTCCAGCCGCGGCACTGCATCCGGCGTTATTTCCTCCGCCGTCACGCTCACCCGCCCCGCCTGATGCAGGTTCAACAGGTGCTGTAAAACACTGGGCAGGCAGAAAATCCAGGCGGTCTCCCCGTCTATGAGAATGTCGCCGACCCATTCCCGTCCCACGCCCATGCCCAGAACCGCGCCCAGATAGTCCCGATGTCCGGGGCGCCCGAAATGGGCCGTCAGTTTCATGGCGCGCAAATACGCCTTCGGCTCAAATGCCTCTGCATCCTGCTCCTCCGGCAGGAAAAAGCCCAGGGTCCGCTCGCTGTCCGGCTGTCCGCCGTAAAACAGCAGCCGACAGCCCACCCGCTTTTTTCCCCAGGTCTCCAGCTGGAAACGCTCCGCCGGGCTAAGAAACCCAGTCACGGTAACGCAGCCTTTGCGTTGACAGCGGTCAAGCAAATCCTCCGCCCGCCGCAGCAATTCATGATTTTCCATCTTTCAGCCTCGTTTTGTGTGCGTTGCGGTTGCTGTCCTCCAGCACCGTCCGAATCCTCGCCAGCACGTCCTGCACCTCCACAGCAAACTCCGTCGAGGAGCTGCGCAGTACGCCGGAGCGAAGCGCTGACAGTCGGATCAAATTGTCGCTGGTGATCACACGCACCGCGTAGTTTCTGCCGATTTCTCCCACCAGGCGTTCAATATAGGCGTCTCCGGTCTCCCCGTCCTTGGTAAAGGCCACGTGGATGTTGTGGTACTCGCTGCGCTGCCCGGGATTGCCGGGCCTCCGGTAGCCGTCAAAAACCAGCACCAGCTCCGCCCGGGTGTATGCGCAATAACTGGACAGCATGTCCATCAACCTGCTTCGGGCCAGATCCAACTGCTCAGCCGCCAGGGCCTTGAGTTCTTCCCAGGCAAAGATCAGATTGTACCCGTCTACAATCAGGTACTGTTGTTTTTGCTCCGTAGGCGGCGGGGCCTCCGGCGCCTCGTTGCGCACGGGCGCAGAATAAGAGCGGCGACGGATCGGCCCGAATTCCCGCTCCATGATCGCCTCCAGCTCTCGCTGGTCAATGCTGATGCTCCGGTGAACCGCCGGTTCCGGATCATCTTTGGTTCCCGGGAGACAAGTCTCCAAATGCATGTATGCGGGCACCTGATCCCACTTGACCAAGAACCCCGCCCCGTGGGCGCAAAACACGGAATCCGCCGTGTTCTCCGGATCCCGCTCGGGATCGTAGCCCATGCTTTCCACCAGCTCCTGCTGTCTGCTGCACGGCCGGTATCCGTCCGGCTGCAGGCTGATTCTTCCCCGCCCGTGGGTATAGGCCAGAAGCTCCGTCTGATACTCGCCCAGCCCGGCAACCGGCGCGCTGCCCTTCAGGCACAGCATGCCGTCCTGCAGTTCCTCCGGAGAGTCGAAACTGCCGTCCATGCTGCGGATGTCGCTGATGGCCCGACCGATCTGCTCGGCTGGAACTTCCAGGGAGAAGGCATACCAGGGCTCCAGGAGCACGGAACGCGCCTGCATCAGCCCCTGCCGCACCGCACGCCAGGCCGCCTGACGAAAATCGCCGCCTTCTGTGTGTTTCAAGTGCGCCTTGCCCGCACACAGCGTGATTTTGATATCGGTAATGGGTGAAGCGGTCAGCACACCCAAATGTTGTTTCTCCTGCAAATTGGACAGGATCAGCCGTTGCCAGTTTCGATCCAGCTCGTCCTCGGGACAAGTGCTGTCCAGCACGATCCCGCTGCCCGGAGGCAGCGGCTCCAAAAGAAGATGCACTTCCGCGTAGTGGCGCAGGGGCTCAAAATGGCCCACGCCCTCCACGGTGTCCGCTATGGTCTCCCGGTACAGAATCCGCCCTCTGTCCAACGTCAGCTCCACGTCAAAGCGATCCCGGACCAGACGTTTGAACACCTCCGCCTGTACTTTGCCCATCAAGCGCACGGATATTTGCCGCTGCGCCGCATCCCAGTCCACGTGCAGCTGGGGATCCTCTTCATCCAGCAGCTGCAGCTTGGGCAGAAGCTGCGCCGCGTCCACTCCCTGAGGCAGGCCGAGCCGATAGCTGACAACCGGCTCCAGCAATCGCGGCGCCGCGTCCGGCTCCCCGCCCAATCCCTGGCCCGGCCAGGTGGCGCTGAGGCCCAGCACTGCGCAGATTTCTCCCGCTTCCACCGTCTCCACCGTCTCATATTTCGTTCCGGAATACAAGCGAAGCTGGGTGCATTTTTCTTCCCGTTCTTCGCCCCTCTCGTCCCGATAGCGCAGCGGCATCCGCACCCGGAGGCTTCCACCGGTCAGCCGCAGGTAGCTCAGACGTTGCCCCTGGGTATCCCGGCCAATTTGAAACACCCGCGCAGCGAAGTCCTCCCTGGGCTGCGGCACAGGCGCATAGCGGTCCAAGGCATCCAGCAGCGCGTCAACGCCATCCAGCTTGAGGCCGGAACCAAACAGGCAGGGTACCAGCTCACGCCCGGCAATCAGCCCGGCAATCTCTCGCTGCTCCAAACACCCGTTCTCCAAATAGCGCTCCATGGCCTGCTCGCTGCGAAGGGCAAGACCTTCCCAAAAAGCTTCGTCCTGTCTGGAAAAATTCAGGCATTTATCCCCCAGCCGTTTTTGCAGCTGCGCTGTCAGCGCCGTTTCTCCAGGCCCCGGCAAGTCCATCTTACTGACAAACACAAAGCAGGGCACCTGATACTGCTCCAGCAGCCGCCAAAGCGTCTCTGTGTGGGCTTGTACGCCGTCGGTTCCGCTGATGACAAGCACCGCGCAGTCCAAAACCGAAAGACACCTCTCCGTTTCTGCGGAGAAATCCGCATGTCCCGGCGTGTCCAGCAAGGTCACAGACGTATGAGGCAGGGTGAAGCGCGCCTGCTTGGAAAAGATGGTAATGCCCCGCTCCCGCTCCAGCCAGTGCGTATCCAGATAGCTGTCCCGATGGTCTACCCGGCCAAGTTTTTTGATTTTTCCCGCACGATACAGCATGGCCTCGACCAGGGTGGTTTTCCCTGCGTCCGCATGAGCCAGAATGCCGATCACAGTCTTTCGTTCCGTTTGCATGGGAAGAATTGTATCAGTTTCCCCGGAAATAATCAACCGCTATTCCCTATTCTCCGTCAACTGCCTGCCTCCCTGTCATTTTTGTGCAAAATATTGTAGGTTTTTCCGAAACTTTGGCTACCATTTTTGTTAAAGCTATGTTATAATTACTTGTCACATTGCAACCTGGCAGAAATAGTACTCTCAGTAAGGGGGATTCAATAGAATGAAACTCAAAAAGATTCTTGTTCTGGAAGACGAGGCCAGCATCCGCAGTTTCGTGGTCATCAACCTGCGCCGCAGCGGATATGAGCCCATTGAGGCAGAATCCGGCGTTGACGCTCTGGAAAAGCTGAAGATGAATCCGGACATCTGTCTGGCGCTTTTGGACGTGATGCTGCCGGACATCGATGGCTTTGAGGTCTGTCGTCGGATTCGCGCCTCCGGCTCCAAGATGGGCGTCATCATGCTCACAGCCAAAAGTCAGGAGATCGACAAGGTCACAGGTCTGATGACCGGCGCGGACGACTACGTGACCAAGCCCTTCTCCCCCGCCGAGCTGACCGCCCGGGTGGACGCGCTGATTCGCCGTCTGGGCATCGATGACATTGACAAGGCCAGCAACGAAATCGTCAGCGGCCCATTCCTGCTCAACACCCGCAACCGCACCCTGGAGAAAAATGGCCAGCGTGTAAAGCTGACCCAGATCGAATATCTGCTGATGCGGCTCTTTTTGCAGAACCCCGGCCGCGCCATGTCCCGGGAAGACATTCTCTCTTCCGTGTGGGGCAATGAGTTCACGGGAGAACTGAAAACCGTTGACGTGAATATCCGTCGGCTGCGCATTAAGATCGAATCCGATCCCACCGAGCCTGAATACCTGACCACGGTTTGGGGCTACGGCTATAAGTGGGGCTACTGAGTCCTTTTCTGCCCGCCGGGCGGGCAAGATCGCGTTCTCTTGAGTGAGGTTGACAGATCGTGAAAAATCTGAAGATCCAGCTACTTCTGGCCGGTATCGCGGTTTTGGCGCTGCTGTTGCTGGGTGTGTGGGCAGTAACCCGTGCCATGCCGACTCTTGCCATGGGCGCCATGGTGGCGGTATGTCTGAGCGTCATCCTGCTGATTGTCTGGTTCTGGCGCAGTGTGTCGGACCCCATTGATCAGCTTACAGACTTCGCCGCACAGATCGCCGCCGGCAGCTACGGAAGCCAGTTGGAAAAAAGAAGTGACAATGAAATAGGACGCCTGACGGACGCTATCAACAACATGTCCCAACAGGTCGCCATGGCGGAAAAAACCCGTACTGAGTTTATTTCCCAGGTCTCCCACGAGCTGCGCACGCCCTTGACAGCCATCACCGGCTGGGCGGAGACCATTGCCTACGATCCCTCGGTGCAGGACGACTCCCTGCGCGGGATCCACATCATCTCCAAAGAGGCGGAGCGCCTGACCGGTCTGGTCACGGAGCTTCTGGAGTTCACCCGGATTCAGGACGGCCGTTTCAATCTGCGCATCGAGCTGATCGATATTGCCTCGGAGTTGGAAGACGCCATCTTCACCTACGGGGAGCTGATGCGTCAGGCTGGCATCACCATCAACTATTCGCAACCGCCCACGGAGATCCCATTGATCCCCGGCGACCCGGAGCGGCTCAAGCAGGTTTTTCTCAATCTGCTGGACAACGCTATGAACCACGGTGGGGACGGAAAACTGGTAGACGTTTCTCTCCGGCTCAAGGAGGACGGTGTCCATATCCGTGTTCGGGACTATGGCCACGGCATCCCCGAGGCAGAGCTTCCCCACGTCAAGGAAAAGTTCTACAAAGGCAGCTCCAAGAACCGAGGCACCGGTATTGGTCTTGCCGTCTGCGATGAGATCATCTCCCGCCACAAGGGCAGTATGACCGTGGAAAACGCCGTGGGCGGCGGCTGTCTGGTGACGATCGTGCTGCCCATGTCATCCAAATAACTGCAATTCTTAGGAGAACACCATGCCCCAAAGCAACAATTCCTGCGCCTTCCGCACCTCTATTGGCGGTCAGGCGCTGATCGAAGGCATTTTGATGCGCGGCCCCCGAAAGCAGGCTATCGTCTGCCGCACCGCGGACGGACTGGTGGAAAAGGTGGAAGATGTATCCACCATACGGGATCGCTACCCAGTGTTAAAGCTGCCCTTTCTGCGCGGATGCGTCACCTTTGTCGAATCCATGGTCAAGGGGATGCAGGCGCTGACTTATTCAGCCAATCTCGTTCCTCTGGAAGAACAGGGAGAGCCGGATAAGCTGGATCAGTGGATCGAAGCCCATTTCTCCGCAGAAAAAGCCCAGAAGTTGATTATCGGCGTGGCTGTGGTTTTGGGCATCGGCCTTGCCCTGCTGCTGTTTGTCTTTCTTCCCACGATTCTGGTGGGCCTGCTCCGACCGCTTACTCGCAGCTACCTGATCCGCAACCTCTCTGAGGGCGCGGTCAAGGTGGCTGTCCTTCTGCTGTATATGGCCTTGGTTTCCCGGATGCAGGATGTCCAACGTCTGTTTTCTTATCACGGTGCCGAGCATAAAGCCATTTTCTGCTACGAACATGGTAAGGCGCTGACGATAGAAAACGTGCGCGAGGAATCCCGTTTCCATCCGCGCTGCGGCACCAGCTTTTTGCTGGTGGTCGTTTTGGTAAGCATTCTGGTCAATGCCCTGGTGCGGGTGGATCAGATCTTTGCCCGCATCGCATGGCACCTGCTTCTGCTGCCCCTGGTGGTGGGCATCAGCTATGAAATCAACCGCTGGTGCGGTGGCCATGACAACTGGCTGTCCGCCCTCCTTTCCGCTCCCGGGAAGTGGCTGCAGCATCTCACCACCAAGGAGCCGGACGACAACATGATCGCCTGTGCTATCCGCTCCATGGAGCTGGTCATCCCCGAGGAGAAAGGCTCCGATCTCTGGGGTAGTTGAGCCCCCCAACACTCTGCCGCAAGGCAGAAGGGAGACAAGCATGAAAACCTATAACGATATTTACATGACAGCAAGAACCGCGCTTCTGCAGCACGGCGTGGAGGCCTATAATCTGGAGGCTCGGCTACTGGTGGCCCAGGCTGCAGGCAAATCGGTTCCGGAGCTGCTGCGGGATCTCAAGCTCTATACCACCGACGCTGTGGAAGCCCGGGTTCTGGAATATCTGGATCGGAGGCTCCAGGGAGAGCCGGTGGCCTACATTACCGGCGCCTGGGAGTTTTATGGTCTGCCCATGCTTGTCACCCGGGACGTATTGATTCCCCGCATGGATACGGAGCTGCTGGTGGACACCGCCAAATCCCTGCTCATCGGCAAGAATATGAACGCCCGGATTCTGGATCTTTGCTGCGGCAGTGGCTGCATCACATGCGCACTCGGCCACGAGCTGCCCGCCACCAAGCTGGTAGCGGTGGATTTCAGCGCGCGGGCGCTGGAGGTTTGCCGAAAGAATCTGGCGGCCAATCGGCTCAGCAGCCGGGTCATCTGCATCCAGTCGGACGCCTCCGCTTCTCCCCCCTTGGGCATCGGGCAATTCGATATGATCGTATCGAACCCTCCTTATATCCCCAGCGCGGAGCTGCAAAGCCTGGATCGCTCGGTCCGGAGTTTTGAGCCGGCCATGGCCCTGGACGGAGGAGAGGACGGCCTACGCTTTTACAAGAGCATCATCAAGTATTGGAAATCTCTCCTCCGTCCCGGCGGCTACCTGCTCTTTGAGGTGGGCGAAGGACAGGCGGAGACGGTTAAGGACATGATCCTTTCCGCGGGCTTTGCCTCCGCGGATACCCGGACAGACACCCAAGGCATCCAGCGGGTCGTCTACGGAAAAGCATACGCAGACAGTGAACTGTATTGAATAAGATAAGGAGACAGAACCATGGCTGAAAAGAAAAAGATTCCCGCAATTGTAACGCCTGCCAGCAGCGATAAGAAAAAGGCCCTGGAGACCGCCATCGCCAAAATTGAAAAAGACTATGGCAAGGGCACCATCATGCGGCTGGGCGACGATATCCCCGTGAACGTGGAAGCTCTGTCCACCGGTTCCCTCTCTCTGGATCTGGCACTGGGCATCGGCGGCGTTCCCCGTGGACGTATCGTGGAAATCTACGGCCCTGAGGCTTCCGGTAAAACCACGCTGGCTCTGCACGTCGTGGCTTCCGCTCAGAAAAGCGGCGGAGACGCCGCCTACATCGATGTGGAGCACGCGCTAGAGCCGGCCTACGCCCGCGCTTTGGGCGTAGACATCGACAGTCTTCTGATTTCTCAGCCGGACACCGGCGAGCAGGCTCTGGATATCGCCGAATCCCTGGTTCGCTCCGGCGCCATTGACGTCCTGGTGGTGGACTCTGTTGCGGCACTGATCCCCCGGGTTGAGCTGGAGGGCGAAGTGGGCGATACCGTAGTTGGCGCCCTGGCACGGCTGATGAGTCAGGCCATGCGCCGTCTGGCCGGCGCCATCGCCAAGAACAACTGCACCGTAATCTTCATCAACCAGCTGCGCCAGAAGATCGGTGTGATGTACGGCAACCCCGAGACCACACCCGGCGGTTTGGCCCTCAAGTACTATGCCTCTGTGCGCATTGACGTGCGTCGGATCGAAACGCTGAAGGTCAACGGGGAGATGATCGGCAATCGCACCCGCGCCAAGGTGGTCAAGAACAAGGTCGCGCCCCCCTTCCGGGAGGCGGAATTCGACATCATGTACGGAGAGGGCATCTCCCGCGTGGGCGAAATCGTAGATATGGGCGTCAAGCTGGAGATCATCGACAAGGCTGGCGCCTGGTTCACCGTGGATGGGCAGCGGATTCAAGGTCGTGACGCCGTCAAAGAATTTCTCAACGAAAACGACGAGATCCGGGAGAAGATCGAGCAGGAGATCCGCGATAACGCCTATAAGCTCATGTCTCCTCAGTCCCGGAAAGCCGCGCAGGTTTCCGGCCGCGCCGGTGTGGACGTAAGCGCGGCAGACTTTGACGGGGACTGATTCATGATCGTTTCTGCCATCCGGCAGACCTCTGCCGACAGGCTGCTGGTCCTGCTGGAGGATGGGAGTGAAATACGCTCCACCCTGGGCGTCGTCACCGCGTTGCGGCTTTTTGCGGGCCGGGACCTGGAGGACGCGGAGCTGGAGCTTCTGCGCCGGGATTCTGCCAGAGCCCTGGGACGGGAGCGCGCGCTGGAACTGATTTCCCGCCGTGCTATGTCCCGAAAAGAGCTGCGGGATAAACTTCTGCGCAAGGGCGAAAGCGAAGATACCGCTGCATACTGCGCCGACTGGCTCAGTGAAAACGGCTTTCTGGACGAGGAGAGCTACGCCGCCGCCGTAGCGCGGCACTATGGCGCCCGAGGCTACGGTCAGGGGCGCGTTCGTCAGGAGCTGAGCCGTCGGGGTCTCCCCCGAGAGCTGTGGCCCGAAGCAATGGCGTCCATGCCCGAGCCGGACGAAAAGCTGGATAAGCTGATCGCTTCCCGGCTCAAGGATCCACAGGATCCGGTACAGGTTCGCAAAGTCAGCCAGGCGCTGTATCGCCGCGGCTACACCTGGGAAGACATCCGCTCCGCGCTCCGGCGTCACGAAGCACAAATAGAGGAAACCTGATGGAAGCAAACTATGCATTGATTTCCCTTGGCTGTGCCAAGAATCTTGTCAACAGTGAACAGATGCTCTATCTGATGGATCAGGCCGGCTTTCAGCTGGTCCCGGACCCGGATGGTGCAGATCTTGTTATTGTCAACACATGCGGCTTTATTGACGCCGCCAAAACCGAAGCCATCGACACGATCCTGCAGATGGCGCAGCTGAAGCAGGTCGGGCGTCTGGGCGGCATCATCGTCACCGGCTGTCTGGCGGAGCGCTATCAGGCGGAGATTCTGCAAGAGCTGCCTGAGATCGACGCGGTACTGGGCGTCGGCAGCTTTGGCGAAATCGTCTCGGCAGCCAAAGCCGTTTTGAGCGGCCGCCAGCTGCAGCTCTTTGGCGACAGAAACGCGGCTGTGGAGGAAATTCCCCGAGTTGTCAGCACCGGCCCCGCCTGGGCATATCTGCGCATTGCAGAAGGCTGCGACAACTACTGCGCTTTCTGCGCCATCCCCTACATTCGCGGCCGCTATCGTTCCCGGCCCCTGGAAAGCATTCTAGAGGAAGCCCAGGAGCTGGCTGCGCATGGAATACGGGAGCTGATCGTCATTGCCCAGGATATTACCCGTTACGGAACGGATCTGTACGGCAAGCGCTGTCTGGCTCAGCTTTGCCGGGAACTGGGGAAAATCCCTGGCGTGGAATGGATTCGGCTGCACTATCTCTATCCCGACCAGTTTGACGACGAGTTGATCCGGGAGATTGCCGACAACGAAAAGATTGTCAAATACCTGGACATTCCCATTCAGCACATCAACAACCAGATCCTCAAGCGCATGAACCGCAAGGGCACCGGTGAAGAGATCCGCGCCCTGTTTCAGACCCTGCGGCAGCGGATTCCCGGCCTGGTGCTGCGCACCAGCCTGATTGCCGGCCTGCCCGGCGAGGGCGAGGCGGAATTTGAAGAACTCTGTGATTTCTTGCGGCAGGCCAAGATTGAGCGGGTCGGCGTTTTCCCCTTCTCTCCCGAGGAGGGCACCGCCGCCGCCCGCATGGATCGTCCGGATGAAGAAACCGCCCAGCGCCGAGCGGACTTGATTTTGCAATTGCAGGCGGAGATCATGGACGACTTTTGCCAAAGCCTGGTGGGAAAGGTTCTCCCTGTTCTTTGTGAGCAATATGATGAAGAGCTGCGGCGCTTTGTGGGGCGCTGCTATGCCGACTCCCCCGAAATCGACGGCCAGGTGCTGGTTGAAGGCGGTCGGGAAGGGCAAATCGTTCCCGTGCGCATCACCGCAGCTGAAAACGGCATCCTCTATGGGGAGGAGGTTTCCGCGTGACCACAGCGAATAAAATTACCATCTTCCGCATCCTGATGATCCCGGTCTTTCTGCTCCTGGCCTATGCCGGGCGCTTTGGCTGGGCCTTGATCGTCTACCTGCTTGCCTGTCTCAGCGACATGGCAGATGGGTACATAGCCCGCCACTACAATCAGATCACCGACTTTGGCAAGTTCATGGATCCTCTGGCCGACAAGATGCTGGTGCTGTCCGCCATGTGCTTTTTTGTGGAGCGCCTCCAGATGCCCGGTTGGGTAGTGGCGGTGGTGCTGTTTCGTGAATTCGCCGTCTCAGGCATGCGGCTGGTCGCGGTGGAACAGGGGCGGGTCATTGCCGCCGCCTGGTCTGGCAAAATCAAAAC